>JAKDKI010000153.1 GCA_030453435.1 Kocuria sp. | reverse complement strand
GGGATTCGGGATTCAAGACTGTGGTTCTCACGGGATCTACCTCATTCAACCTGTGTGTGTCCGGATGTGGTGCATGGCTTCTTAGGAGACCACGCTACGGCGCGGCATGTGATCTACGTCCCATTGGGCGCGCCTGCGCACCACCATGCCTCGCCATTGCACGTATGCTCAACTCCAATGCACGTATGTGCAGCAGGAAGAAGGGGCCATGCACGACGATTCACTGCTTTATCAAGTCGCGGAACTCTACTTCGTGCAGGACATGACCATGGGTGCGGTGGCAGACCGGTTCGGCTTCTCCCGCTCCACCGTGTCGCGCATGCTTTCGGAGGCCAAGAGTCGAGGGATCGTGAAAATCTCACTGCGGCCCCCGGAGAATCCGCCCGATCGCCTGTCACGCAGGTTCAAGGACATCTTCGGAGTCACCGCCCACATCGCGGGAACCCAGCGTTCATCCCCTGGCGGTCAGCGGCTGGAGGCCGTGTCCCGTTACGCGGCCAGCCTGCTCACGGAGTGGGTCGAGGACGGCTCGGTACTCGGAGTTGCGTGGGGCACCACCACGTCGAGCATTGCCGCGAACCTGCGTCAGACCGATGCGCAAGACGTCACGGTGGTTCAGCTCAACGGCGCTGCGGGTCCCCGCACCACGGGCGCCGGAACCTCTACTCCCCTGCTGTCCACTATGGCCACTGCGTTCAACGCGGAGCTCTATCCGTTCCCCACCCCGGCATTCTTTGATCTGGAGGAAACTCGCACCCTGCTGTGGAAAGAGTCCTCCGTGCGGCGCATTCTGGCCGTCCGTGCATCCGTGGACCTGGCCGTTTTCAGCGTGGGCGCTTTTCAGGGACCCGTGCTCTCCCAGGTGTACACGGAAGGGCACTTCACCCACGCCGCCCTGCGCAGCCTCAACGAGAACCGTGTGGTGGGCGACATCTGCACGGTGTTCATTCGTGAAGACGGGAGTTATGCGGATATCGATGTGAACCGCAGGGCATCCGGACCCACGCCATCGGATTTGGCGCGGATTCCACGCCGCCTGTGTGTGGTTGCCGGGCGTCACAAGGTGCGTGGAATCCTGGGCGCGCTCCGTTCAGGTGCCGTGACCGATCTCGTGATCGACGATCTCACCGCCAAGGACGTGCTCGATTACGTCGAACCGGCCGGAAGGTTGGTCAGGCAGCGGGACGCTTAGTCACGGTCCCCGCGGACCATGCCGCGCAGGATGTCCACGCGGTGTGAAAGCTGTTTTTCGTGGCCGTACATCGTGGGCCGGTAGTAGTCCTTGCCCACCAACACGTCCGGTGGATACTGCTGCGAAGCCACAGCATTGGGTTGATCGTGAGCGTAAAGATAACCGTCCCCGTGTCCCAGGGCTGCTGCTCCCTTGTAGTGGCCGTCCCGCAGATGAATGGGTACGGGTCCGGCCTTACCCGCCCGGACATCCGCAATGGCCTCGTTGATCGCAAGGTACGAGGCATTGGATTTGGGCGAAGTGGCCAGATGAGTGACCGCTTGCGCCAACGGAATGCGGCCTTCCGGCATACCGATCATCTGCACGGCCTGTGCCGCCGCTAACGCGGTTTGTAAGGCGGTGGGGTCGGCCATGCCGATGTCCTCGGAAGCAGAAATGATCAGCCGGCGGGCAATGAACCGCGGATCCTCCCCCGCCTCGATCATGCGAGCCAGGTAGTGCATGGCCGCGTCCACATCGGATCCTCGAATGGACTTGATGAACGCGCTGATCACGTCGTAGTGCTGATCGCCCTGCTTGTCGTAGCGCACTGCCGCCCGATTGAGGGCCTCCTCGGCGTGCTCGAGCGTGATGGTCACCGGTGCAACGGCGCTCGCTTCCTCGGATTCGTCAGCTTCCTCGGGGCCCTCGCCCTTGAACCCCCCGCTGCCGCTCGAGGCCCCGCCGCCAGCGGACTCCTCTTCGGTATGCGGGTCATTTCGGGCGTGGGAAAAAGCGACGCCTGCGGAAGCGTCTAGCGATGTCAGCGCCTTGCGGGCATCACCGCCGGCCATGTCGAGCAGGTGATTCTTGGCGTCGTCGTTGAGGGCGACCTCGCCGTTGAGGCCTCGCCTGTCTACAACCGCGCGATCGAGCAGTTCCTCGATGTCGGCGCGTTCAAGGGGCTGCAGCGTGAGCATGAGTGAGCGGGAGAGCAATGGGGAAATCACCGAGAACGACGGATTCTCGGTTGTCGCTGCCACCAGGATGACCCAGCCGTTCTCCACTCCGGGCAGCAGCGCATCCTGTTGAGCCTTGGTGAAGCGATGGATCTCGTCCAGGAACAATACGGTGCTGCGCCCGTGTAGATCACGGTCGGTCAGGGCCTCATCCATCACACGGCGGACGTCTTTCACACCCGCGGTGATCGCGGACAGTTCCACGAACTTGGTGCCGTGGCCACGCGCAATCACGTGCGCGATGGTGGTCTTCCCGGTCCCCGGCGGCCCCCACAGAATGATGGAATTCGGACCGGCCGGACCGGCGTCCGTTCCCGCCAGCACGCGCAACGGGGAACCTGCGCGCAAGAGGTGTTTTTGACCGACCACTTCGTCCAGGGTGCGCGGGCGCATCCTCACGGCCAGCGGTGCCCGACCCCGCCCGCGACTCGGCGCAGGGGTGTCCTCCCGGTCGGGCTCGTCCGGGTCGGGAAGATCAAACAGCGAATTGCTCACGGCACCGAGACTATCGGGGCGGTCCGACACGTATCCGCACGGACGGTAGACGTGTCATGTGAGGAAACTGCAGTGTCCCGGCCTGAGGTGAGGAACATGCACATCGGCGGCGACTTTTACGCTCTTTCCTCCCCTGAGGCCACCACGCTGCATGTTCATCACCTGAGACTGCACCGCACGCCCACTCGTTCAATGGCTCACGTGAAGGCTCAGGGTTCACTGCCTCCGCGGGCGGTCCAACTCATCGCTGTCCACAATGATGGTCACGGGCCCGTCGTTGATCAGCTCGACCTCCATGTGGGCTCCGAAGACACCGGTTTCCACGGCCACGCCGGTTTCGCGTAACGACGCGACGAACTGGTCGAACAGTGGCTCACTGACGTCACCCGGTGCGGCCGCGGACCATGAGGGTCGCCGCCCCTTTCGCACATCGGCATACAGAGTGAACTGGCTGACGGCCAACACCGGGGCGGACAGATCCGCGCAGGACTTCTCCCCCGGCAAGATCCGGAGGGTTGCGATCTTCTCCGCCAGCTTCTTGGCGGTCTCCGCAGTGTCCTGGTGAGTCACGCCCACCAAAGCCAGCAGTCCAGGCCCACTGATCTCACCAGTGACCGAGCCGTCCACCGTGACGGACGCCCTGGACACGGTTTGCAACACAATCCTCATGAGGCCAGTCCATCACACCCTGGCCTCTCGGCTGACGAACCGGCCAGGTCACACCCGGCTCTGCGAGGCCGCAATGACGTGTCCGACCGTTCCGTCCTCACTCGGCACCCTGCGCCCAAGCCGCATGACCAAGGTCGTCATGACTGATCTGGCGGGCGGGAGCCGGCAGCTCCAGGTCGATCATCTCGAAAGCATCCCCCGGGCCGGCATGCAGCGCCCAACCCGGCGTGATCATCTTCCATTGCGGCTCCTCGGTCATGCGTTCACTGGCCACCACGGTGACGGTATTGATCGTGGGATCCAGCCCCTGCACTCTCCAGAACGACGAGGTGAGCCGCACCGAGCCCACGTCAGACTCCGCCGGGTGCGAACCCGTGCCCCTCTGCCCTGTGAGGTACCACAGCGGGTTGGTGTCCGGATAGCGCACCGCCCACACCTCGTGCGACGTGGCCACGACACAGTTGAGGCAGTAGACGGCTAGGTTCTCCGCCAGCCAGGCCAGGCAATGGCGCAAGGCACGAGACACATCCTCTGGAGTTTCCCGCAGATAAGACGTCAGCAGGGCAAAATATCGCTCGCTGTCCGTGGTCCCGAGCACCACGTCAGCTACATCCCGCCGTTCGAGCTCTCGGTCGAGCACGTCGAGGGAGCGAATCACCCCGTTGTGGGCGAACATCCGCCCCTCCTGCTCGAAGGGATGCGTATTGGCCACGCTCAGCACGCCCTCGGTAGCGAAGCGCACGTGGGCAACGAAACTCGTACCGGTCAAGGACTGTGCCGCGCGAGCGAACTCCGGGTCCAGATAGGCAGCCAGTGAGGATCTCACGAGGTGCGCTTCGCCGTTCGGCGCGAAGGTTCCGATACCGGCACCGTCGGGCTGTTGGCGGCTCTGACGAGATAACGAATCGGGGGCGTTCAACAACCAGAACGAACAGGTTTGCGGCTGCGCTCCGGTGTGGAGCCCGAACAGTCGACACACGGCAACCTCCCGGGAGGTATTGCGCGCGGTGCGCGTGTCTTCGAGCCTACTCCTGCTCTACACGGGCGGGGCTGGGGCGATCTTCCAGGAACCGCCGGCGCCCCGTCAGCAACACCCCCGCGGTCAGTGCGATCAGCATGAGCCACAGGTAACCGAACGAGGTCCACCATGACCCGCCCCACGTGAACAGCACTCCGAAGATCAGAGGCCCGACACAGCCCGCCAGGTATCCCACGCCCTGGCCGAATCCGGACAGTGCCCCCGCCCCGGCCGTGGTGCGTGTCCGGGCGTTGATGAGCGTGAGCGCTAGTGGGAACGACGCCTGCGCCAACCCGAAGATCGTGATCCACACCCACACGGCATCCAGCGGTCCCCATTGCGCCGTTGGCCACAACAGCAGACCGAGATACCCCAGTGCGTACAGGGCCACTGCGGTGAGCCCCAACCCCGTGGTGCGAGACAGCCGCCGAACCAGCAGCGGCACCACCAGGCTCACGGGTATCCCCAGGATCGCGTAATAGGCGAGCATGAGTCCGGCCTGGTGTTCGGTGAACCCGTAGCCGCCGATCACGCGCGGCAACCACGTGAACATCGAGAACGTATTGGACGAGGTCCCCACGAACAGCAGCACCAGTCCCCAGCCGATCGGTGATCGCCACGGCTTCACTACCGCTTCAGCCGGGTCCGGCACGCCCGACGACGACGCCGCTCGCGCACCTTCTCGACGCACACTCACCCACATGAGCAGCCACGGGATGAAGGCAGCGAGCGAGAAGACCGCCCACGAGCCGACCGAGAAACGCCACCCGGCGGCGTCGGCAAGGGGTACGGCAAAGAACGGGGCGGCCGCCGTGGACAGCCCCAGGAGCATTGAATAGATCGCGGTGAGCGGGGCGATGTGTTCTCGGAAGTACTTCTTGATGATGGGCGGCAGCGTCACATTGCCAATGCCCAGCCCGATCATGATGAGCAGCGAGAACCCCAGGAAGGGTCCGGTCGAGGTACTTGCGGCGCGGGCTACGGAGCCGAAGGCGGCCAGCGCGCACGCCACGGTGAGAAGCGCTTCGAGGCTGACCCGACGCATAACCGCGGCCGTCAACAGACCCGTGAGGGCGAAGCCCAACGTGGGGAACATGGCGAGCAACCCGGTGGAGGTGGGGTCCAGGGCGATGTCCTCGCGCACCCGATCCAACACGGGTGACACGCCGGAAACAGCAAGCCGCAGGGAAAAGGCGGACAGCACAATGCCGGCCAGGGCAATCAAGCCCCGGCCGGCAAAGCTACTGTGTCGCGCGCGTGCTACTTGGAATCGCCCTTCGAGTCTGCTTCCGCCTGACCGGCGTCGGACTTCTCGGCTGCGGACTTCTCGGCCTTCTGGCCCTTGGGCTCGGGCTTGGCGTCCACGCCGGCTTCCTTGCGCTGCTGCGCGGTGATCGGAGCTGGAGCGGCGGTCAGCGGGTCGTAGCCGTTACCGGTCTTGGGGAACGCGATGACGTCGCGAATGGAATCGGTACCGGCCAGCAGGGCCACCACGCGGTCCCAGCCGAAGGCAATACCACCGTGCGGGGGCGCACCGAACTGGAAGGCGTCCAGCAGGAAGCCGAACTTCTCCTGGGCTTCCTCCTGGGACAGGCCCATTACGCGGAACACGCGGTCCTGCACGTCGCGGCGGTGGATACGGATGGAACCGCCGC
>JAKDKI010000527.1 GCA_030453435.1 Kocuria sp. | reverse complement strand
CGCACCGTGCTGGACTCGGCCCTGTTGCACGAGGTCGTCGCGGGGCACGATCCGCAGGACTCCACCTCCCTGAACGACCCCGTGGGTTCCTTCGCCGCGGCCGCCCGTCAGGGCGCCGAGGACGGCGGGCTCAAGGGCCTGCGCGTGGGCGTGGTCAAGCAGCTCACCGGTGACGGATTCCAGGCCGGTGTACAGCAGCGCTTCAACGAGGCGGTCGAGCTGTTGCAGTCCGCAGGTGCCGAGGTCGTGGAGGTCGAGACCCCCAACTTCGAGTACGCGTTGGGCGCCTACTACCTGATCATGTCCTCCGAGGTCTCCTCCAACCTCGCCAAGTACGACGGCGTTCGGTTCGGTTTGCGCGTGGTCCCGGAGGGCAACCCCACGATCGAGCGCGTCATGAGTGCCTCCCGCGCCGCAGGGTTCGGCGACGAGGTCAAGCGCCGCATCATCCTGGGTACCTATGCACTGTCCGCGGGTTACTACGACGCCTACTACGGTTCGGCCCAGCAGGTGCGCACCCTGGTGCAGCGCGACTTCAAAGCCGCCTTCGAAAAGGTCGACGTGCTGATCTCGCCCACCGCACCCACCACCGCCTTCAAGATCGGCGGCGTGGACGAGTCCGCGGACCCCATGCAGATGTACCTCAACGACATCGCCACGATCCCCACCAACCTGGCGGGGATCCCGGCCATCTCGCTCCCGGGCGGTCTGGCTCCCGAGGACGGCCTGCCCGTTGGTATCCAGTTCATGGCCCCGGCCCGCGAGGATGCCCGCGTCTACCGCGCCGGTGCTGGCCTGGAACGATTGCTCAACGAGAAGTGGGGCGGTCCCGTGTGGTCGTCTCGCGGCGACGTCGCCACTACCGTTCGTGACTTTGCGGCCGGTGCCGCGCTGGGAGGCAAATAATGAGCGAGGACGTCCTGTCCTTCGAAGAGGCCATGGAGCGCTTCGATCCCGTGCTGGGTTTCGAGGTGCACGTGGAGTTGAACACCAACACCAAGATGTTCGACGCCGCCCCCAACACCTTTGGCGATGAGCCCAACACCAACATCACCCCGGTGTCCCTGGGTCTGCCCGGTGTGCTGCCCGTGGTCAACGGCAAGGCCGTGGAATCGGCGATCAAGCTGGGGCTGGCGCTGAACTGCTCCATTGCAGAAAAGTGTCACTTCGCCCGGAAGAACTACTTCTACCCGGATACGCCCAAGAACTTCCAGACCTCGCAGTACGACGAGCCGATCGCCTTTGACGGTCAGCTGGAACTCGAGCTCGAGGACGGCACGCCGTTCACCATCGAGATCGAGCGGGCGCACATGGAGGAGGACGCAGGCAAGCTCACCCACGTGGGTGGCGCGACTGGTCGTATTCAGGGCGCATCACACTCGCTGGTCGACTACAACCGCTCGGGCGTACCGCTCATCGAGATCGTAACCAAGCCCATCGTGGGCGCCGGTTCGCGCGCTCCCGAGCTGGCCCGCGTGTACGTTGCAGCGATTCGCGAGATCGTGAAGAACCTGGGTATCTCCGACGCCCGCATGGAGCGCGGCA
>JAKDKI010000526.1 GCA_030453435.1 Kocuria sp. | reverse complement strand
GATGACCCAGCCGCTGATGTACTCCCTGATCGACGGCAAGCGCTCGACCCGCAAGATCTACACCGAGAACCTCGTGGGTCGCGGTGACATCACCCAGGAAGAGGCCGACCGCGCGCTCAAGGACTACCAGGAACGTCTCGAGCGGGTCTTCGCGGAGTCCCACGAGGCCCAAACCTCCACGGTCCCGTTGGTCACCGGCGACGCCGCCGCTATCGCCAACATCGAGCGTCCCTCCGCTCAGCAGGCGGACTCGGGCGTCTCGATCCCCAAATCCACCGCGATCACGGAAGAAGTGGCTCGGCGGATCGGCGAGGCTCACGTGGACACCCCCGACGGGTTCACTACCCACCGCAAGCTGGAGAAGCTGCTCAACCGTCGCAACGAGATGACCCAGAAGGGCGGCGTGGACTGGGGCATGGGCGAGCTCATGGCCTTCGGTTCGCTGCTCATGGAGGGTGTCCCGGTCCGGTTCTCCGGCCAGGACGTGCGCCGCGGTACCTTCACGCAGCGCCACGCAGTGTTCTTCGACGCCGAGAACGGTACTGAGTGGGCACCGCTGAACAACCTGTCCGGTGACCAGGCCAAGCTGTCCATCTACAACTCGTTACTCTCCGAGTACGGGGTGCTGGGCTTCGAGTACGGCTACTCGGTGGAACGCCCGGAGGCACTCACCGTGTGGGAGGCGCAGTTCGGTGACTTCACCAACGGTGCCCAGATCATCGTGGACGAGTTCATTTCCTCGGCCGAGCAGAAGTGGGGCCAGCGATCCTCGCTGGTACTGCTGCTGCCCCACGGTTTCGAGGGACAGGGCCCGGACCACTCATCGGCACGAATCGAGCGGTTCCTGACCTTGTGCGCCGAGCGGAACATGACCGTGGTTAATCCGTCCACCCCGGCCAACCACTTCCACTTGCTGCGCCGTCAGGCCTACTCGCGCCCGCGCCGTCCGCTGATCGTGGCCACGCCCAAGCAGTTGTTGCGCCTCAAGGCTGCGGCCTCCCCCATCGAGGACTTCACGCAGGGCACGTTCCAGCAGGTCATTCCGGATGTCGGCAACTTGGATGATTCCAAGGTCACGGACGTGATCCTGGTGTCCGGTCGCCTGTACTACGATCTCGCGGCACAGCGTGAGAAGTCCGAGGACCACTCCACCGCGATCATCCGTGTCGAGCAGCTCTACCCGCTGCCCGAGAACGAGATCAAGAAGGAACTGGCCCGTTACCCCGAGGCACGCGTCATCTGGGCCCAGGACGAGCGGGCCAACCAGGGTGCGTGGCCGTTCATGGCCGTTAACCTGGTGCCGCAGCTGGACCGTCCGGTCACTCTGGCCTCGCGTCCGGCGTCGGCTTCCCCGGCCAATGGTTCCGCCAAGCGGCACGCCAAGGAACTGGAAACCTTGGTCCAGCAGGCCTTCGACCGCGGCGAGTAATCCATCACCACGTTGCGGCCCCGTGATTCGGGGCCGCAACCCGCACGTTTTCCCCTCGGTGGTCATCGTGGTTTACGGTGGCCACCGAGACACGTTATGAGCAAAGGAAGAGGAACAG
>JAKDKI010000152.1 GCA_030453435.1 Kocuria sp. | reverse complement strand
GGGTTATTTCGCCATGTGTTGGGTTTTATGCGTTAAAACCTGCTCAACACCCCGGGGGGGGGCACACTTCATTCCCCGTCACACCCCGCCGTCGTTGTCACTCGCTCGTGATTGCTACACGAAGATCACCGTGGCGAAGCGGATGGCGATGATGCCAAAGGCGATCACCAGGATGCCGATGGAGATCAGCCAGGCCCACGCGCTGGAATGACCGGCGCTGATCATGCGCGCTCCGAACATCCCGGCGCGGGCGTTACGGGCGGTGGTGTGAACCAGCAGAATGGTCTGCGCACACCACACGATCATGCAGTACAAGCACAGCGTGTTGATCTCGAACGTGGTCTGCCACCACAGCCACAGTGTGAACACGGACCCGGCCAGGATTCCCACCCACACGAGCCACCAATACCAGTTGGCGAATCGGGCACCGGCCAAGACCGCCAGCGCAATGGCTACGACCACGGCATAGGCCACGATGCCGATGAAGGGGTTGGGAAAGCCGAAGAGCTCCGCCTGCGGGGTGCGCATCACGGTGCCGCACGAGAGCCAGGCGTTGATGTCACAGCTGGTGCGGTGGCCGGCATCCGCGTAAATGGCCAAGCGTTCCATCACCAGGGTCGCGGACGCGCCGAAACCGATGATCGACAGGATCAGAGCGAGGATTCCCCAGCCCCGGTCCGGAGATGTGCTGTGTGGACGGTCCATGGTGTTTGTTGAGCTCACAGGCCGATGCTAATCGACGCGGCAGCTGCGCCGATGTGGTCTGCCGCACAAGTCAATCCTGGGGTGCATGAGCGTACTGTGAGATACTTGGCAACGGTCGGTCCCCAGCCGTACACGGGAACCGGTCCGACAGGACCTCCGATAAAGAGCGGATGGACCCGCGGCTCTCAACAGATCGAGCGCGTCCGTCCGGAGAAAGTTCGCGATCCTCAAGGATTATGCGACTCGGACATCCGTCGGCCTGCCAGCAGCGCTCTAGTCAGTCAGCGCACTCGGTAGGTACCACAATGACTTCCGGCGGCCGCGTGGTTTCCCCACCCGGTTCGACCGACCGAGATCACCTCGGACCCGGGTGCGGACGGTGTTCCGAGCAGGAGTGCAACCTCACATGGAATCCGAACAGGACAACGCGGAACAGACGACCCAGGAACTGGAATCCGGCGCGCAAACGCAGAATCCCGCCGAAACTTCCGAAGCAGAGAACACCTCGGAACAGCCCGTTCTTGAGCAAACGCCCACCGAACCCCAGGTCGACACCCAGGTGGACGAAGAGCCCGAAATGCCCCCGCAGCCGGCAGGCACCGATGTCGATGAGGATGCCGCAGAGCCCGAGAACACCCAGGCACCGGATCAGTCTGCGGAAGCGCAGACCACTGAGTCCGATACATCCGATGCCCAGTCCTCGACCACCGTGCAAGGTGCCGAGGCCGCCGGAGACGAGAAGTCGGCCCAAGACGCTACGGAGCAGGAAAGCAGCGGCCAGGAAAGCACCGAGCAGACCAAGGAAGAATCCGAGACCTCCGAATCCGGAACTTCTTTCGACCTGGGTGCCGGACTGATGTTCCATGCCCCTGACCCGGACGAGATCCGCGCGGCCGCCGAGGCAGCCGCTGCACGTCAGCGTGAGGCGGCCAAGGAACGAGAGGCTCAGCGCCGCCAGTCCCGCCAGCAGGACGATGATGATTCAGACGAGGACGATTCCTCGGGCAACGTGACGAGCCGGCGGCGTCGCCGCCGTCGCCGTGGTGACGTGGACATGGAACTCGTGGACGAGGCTGACGGAACCGTCACCCGGGTTCGAGCACCGCGCGTCTCCGAGAGCGGTGCCGGCGAGGTAACCGGGTTGAAAGGCTCCACGCGGCTGGAAGCCAAGAAGCAGCGGCGTCGTGAATCCCGCCAGTCCGGCCGTCGCCGCCATGTGATCACCGAGGCCGAGTTCCTGGCCCGCCGAGAATCGGTCGAGCGCAAGATGCTGGTGCGCCAGAAGGAGAACCGGATCCAGATCGGTGTCCTCGAGGACGGCGTGCTGGCCGAGCACTTCGTATCGCACACCCAACAGGATTCGCTGATCGGCAACGTGTACGTGGGCAAGGTGCAGAACGTGCTGCCGTCCATGGAAGCCGCGTTCGTGGACATCGGCCGCGGTCGCAACGCCGTACTGTACGCGGGCGAGGTCGACTGGGACGCCGCCGAGCTGGGCAATAAGCCCCGCAAGATCGAGAACGCCCTCAAGTCCGGCGACCCCGTTCTGGTGCAGGTCACCAAGGACCCCGTGGGCCACAAGGGTGCCCGTCTGACCAGTCAGGTCTCACTGCCGGGCCGTTACCTCGTGTACGTGCCGGGCGGTTCGATGACCGGTATTTCCCGCAAGCTCCCGGACGTGGAGCGGCAGCGCCTCAAGAAGATCCTGAAGGACAGGCTGCCCGAAGGTGCGGGCGTGATTGTGCGCACCGCAGCGGAAGGTGCGTCCGAAGAAGAGCTGACCCACGACATCAACCGGCTGCGTTCGCAGTGGGAGCAGATTCAGGAGAAGGCCGGGTCCACCAAGACCCTCGCTCCCGAGATGCTCTATGCCGAGCCGGACCTGACCATCAAGACCGTGCGTGACGTCTTCAACGAGGACTTCACGGCCATGGTTGTGCAGGGCGAGCAGGCCTGGGACAACATCGAGGCCTACGTGACCTACGTGGCCCCCGATTTGCTGGATCGTCTGCAGCAGTGGACCGAGGACACCGATCTGTTCGAGTCCTACCGCGTGGAGGAGCAGATCCAGAAGGCGCTGGACCGCAAGGTGTACTTGCCTTCCGGCGGCTCGCTCGTGATTGACCGCACCGAGGCCATGACCGTGGTGGACGTCAACACCGGCAAGTTCACCGGCTCCGGTGGCAACCTGGAGGAGACGGTCACCAAGAACAATTTGGAAGCCGCCGAGGAGATCGTCCGTCAACTGCGGCTGCGCGACATCGGTGGCATCATCGTGGTCGACTTCATCGATATGGTGCTCGAATCCAACCGTGAACTGGTGTTGCGCCGCCTGGTCGAGTGCCTGGGTCGGGATCGCACCAAGCACCAGGTGGCGGAGGTGACCTCCCTGGGCCTCGTGCAGATGACGCGCAAGCGCATGGGCACCGGCCTGCTCGAGGTCTTCTCGGAGCCCTGCGAGGCGTGCGCGGGTCGCGGCGCAATCGTTCACGATCACCCGCTCAAGGGTCGTGCGGGAGATTCAGGTTCGGACCACCGCAACAATCGCAACGAGCGCAAGCGCTCCAAGCACAAGCAGCAGAACCAAGGTGGTCACCAGGGCAACCAGCAGGACAAGTCCAAGAACACCGGCAACGGTGGCAACGGTTCGGACCAGAGCAACGGCCACGAGGGCAACGACCAGGAGTCGAAGGCCCGCGCGGAGGCGGCACGTAACGCGCTGGCCAGTATCGCTGCCGCTTCCCAGCACGACGACGACGCCTCGGGCCACCAGGATGGCGGCCAGTCCGCCGACCACTCCGGTTCCAAGGACCAGTCGAAGGATCAGGGCAAGGACCAGGCCGGTTCTAATCAGTCGGGTTCCCAGGACGGCCATGATCACGGCGACCAGGACGGCGATCGCCGTCGCAAGAAGCGTCGCGGCAAGCGTAGTCGTGGCCGCGGTCAGTCGGGTCAGGACGGCCAGGGTCACGATTCGTCGTCGAATGATTCTGCGGACTCCGCCGGCCAGAATCATGACCGTGATTCGGAGAATAAGGGCGAAAGCCAGTCCTCCAGCTTGACCATTCACGGCGAGGTCATCGAACTGCCGCACGGCAGCGGTTCCCCCGAGGAACAGCCGGAGAGCGGTCAGCAATCGCTCACGTTTGATTCGTTGACGGCTGCCTTCACCGAGGAGCCCGCGCAGGACTCATCCCAGGAGCAGCGATCGCGCGGCAACCGCCGGAGCCGTTCCCGCCGTGCCCAAAGCCCCGCCACGGACGAATCGCAGCAGAGGGGTGGGGAGGCCACTCCGGCAGCTGTTGAGACCTCGGAGTCTTCGCCCGCCCGGTCCACGGAAACTTCGGCCCCGAAGCAGACGTCGGCACGTTCGGCGGCCGCACCGGCTGCTTCGACCGAGACCAAACCGGCCACGCGGCGTCGTTCTCGCCGTGCTTCCGCACCCGCGGCGGCACCCGGAACGGCGAGTGTGCAGAAGCACGAGCCGGTCAGTTCCACGGACGCCGTGAAGCGATTCACCGCCGATGCATCCAAGCAGCAAGCGCCCAAGGCCTCCTCGCAACCCACCATGGTGGGCGTGGGCGTGAAGGCCGAGGACATGAAAATGACCGGCGGTACCAAGGGCTGACACAGGTCGCCATGGCCGACATATGACATGCCACAGGGGCGCGGAGATGAGTTCTCCGCGCCCCTGTGGCATGATCTGTATCACTGACACGGGGTGCCGCACGAGCGGCTGAGATAACACCCGTTGAACCTGATCTAGCTCGTACTAGCGAAGGGAATGTCGTGACTACTGCGCATTCTGATTCTTTGACCGTACCCCGTGTGCTCTCGATTGCGGGAACTGATCCCACGGGTGGCGCCGGACAAGCCGCTGACCTGAAGTCCATAGCGGCCATGGGCGGCTACGGGATGAACGTGATCACCGCAGTGGTCGCGCAGAACACCACCGGGGTGACCGACATCCACACCCCTCCCGTTGAGATCCTTCGGGCACAGCTCGAGGCCGTGAGCTCGGACGTGGTCCTGGACTCCGTCAAGGTGGGCATGCTCGGATCCGTGGATGTGATCGAGACCGTGCGGGATTGGCTCGCGGACGTGAAACCACCCGTGACCGTGGTGGACCCGGTGATGGTGGCCACGGCCGGAGGTCGACTCTTGCGGGCGGAAGCCGAAACAGCGCTGCTCTCCCTGTTGCCACTGGCTGACCTGATCACGCCTAACCTACCTGAACTAGCAGTGTTGGCCGATGCCCCAACGGCCAACACGTGGGAGGAAGCACTCGAGCAGGGCAGACTCGTGGCCGACCGCTTCGGTGCTCGCGTACTGGTGAAGGGCGGCCACCTGGTGGGGTCCCGGACGCCGGACGCCTTGCTCGAGCCGGGACGTGCGGAACCCGTGATCACCCTGGATGACCCGCGGGTGGAAACCTCCAACACCCACGGCACCGGATGTTCGCTGTCCTCCGCCATCGCGACGCTCGTGGCTCGCACGGGGGACTGGGCCGGGGCAGTGCGTGCGGCACGCTCCTGGCTGCGGGGAGCCCTTGAGCACGCGGACAGCCTCAACGTGGGGCACGGCAACGGGCCGGTGCATCATTTCCACCACGTGCAGCACCTGCTGGGCGAGAGCGAGTCCACCGAACGTTTCACCGATTCCCTGTGGCGCGGCTGCGCCGGTGTGCGGGGTCAGATCGACGACTTGGAGTTCATCGCCCAACTGGCGGACGGGTCGCTGCCCTCCGAAACGTTCGAGTGGTACATGGACCAGGACATGCAGTACTTGGATGTGTATTCCCGCGCGCTGGCCGCTCTGGCAGCCGCGGCACCGTGTGAGACGGATCGGGAATTCTTCGCCGGGGGAGCGGCGGAAGTCGTCACCGTGGAATCCGCTCTCCACCGCTCTCGGCTGGGAGGGACCCAGCCACTGCCGCCTTCTGAAGTGACCCGGACCTACACGGATTTCCTGTTGGCCGCCACGGGGAGTGAGCCCTATGCGGTGGGCGCCGCCGCTGTGCTCCCGTGTTACTGGCTCTACGCCGCCGTGGGAAGTGCGCTCACGGAGAAGGCTCGTACGGCGGGCCTGGATCCGCACCCGTACGGAGACTGGCTGGCAACCTATGACTCTCCGGATTTCCAGCTGGCCACCGAACGCGCACGCGATATCGTGGATCGAGTCGCCAAGACCGCGGACCCGGCCACTCGGAAACGGATGCGGGACGCGTTCATGCGCGCGTGTGAACTGGAATTGCGGTTCTTCGCGGAGCCGGTTCGACGCGCCGGGGCACGCCCGTTTGCCGTAGCTTCCACGCATCGGGTAGTCTAGATTTTCGGTGCCGGGT
>JAKDKI010000525.1 GCA_030453435.1 Kocuria sp. | reverse complement strand
CCACGAAGGACGGGTGGTTGTGGGACTCGATCTTGAAGGTCACGGCCCAGCCGTCACCGATGTCCGTGACACCGGCGTTCTCGCCGATGCCCACCATGAGGTCCTTGCGCATCTCGTCCGTGACCTTGTCACCGAACTGGCGCAGGTGCACCTTGGTGGACTTGTACGAGCAGTGCTCGGACCACATGACCGAGTACATGGCCAGTTCCGCGGCGGTGGGGCGGCGGCCCAGGATCTCCTTGACCCGTTCGAACTCGGATTCGGTCAACCCCAGTTCGGCCCAGGGCAGTTCGATGTCCGGGGTGGAGGAGGCGTGTTCGACGGTGTCCAGGTTGAAGTGAGTTTCGCTCATGTCGGTTACGAGAATCCCTTGCCGTGGTGGTGGGCGCGTACGGTGCCTTCCCGGCGCTCACGCGAGAATGTCGGATAGTGAAAGCGGGCAGCTAAGCCCGCGGGGCGTCAGCGGGTCAGGCGTTCCAGGACGGACACGAAGATGTCCAGGCCGTCGGTGCCGTGGCGCATGTCCACGTCACCGGCGCCGGAGAAGTCCGCGCCGAAACCGGGTTCCACCGCGTGCTCCGGGTGGGGCATGAGTCCCACCACGTTGCCGCGGGCGTTGGTGATCCCCGCAATGTCATTGCGTGAGCCGTTGGGGTTGCCGCCCACGTAACGGAAGGCCACGCGGTTCTCGGCTTCAAGTTCGTCCAGGGTGCGCTGATCGGCCACGTACTGGCCATCCTGGTTCTTCAGCGGTACCACGATGGTCTGGCCCTGCTCGTAGCGAGCGGTCCAGGCCGTCTCCGCGTTCTCGATGCGCAGGCCCTGATCACGGCAAATGAACTTCAACTGCTCGTTCTTGATCATGGAGCCTGGCAGCAGGTGCGATTCGGTGAGCACCTGGAAACCGTTACAAATGCCGAGAACGGGCAGAGCGGCGTCGGAATTGGCCGCGTCAATGATCTTGTCCATGAGCGGCGCGAATCGCGCGATGGCGCCGGCACGCAGGTAGTCCCCGTAGGAGAAGCCACCCGGCAGGATCACCGCATCAACGTTCTGCAGATTCTCGTCCGCGTACCAGAGGGGCACGGCGGTGCCGCCGGCAATTTCAACGGCCCGCATGGCATCGCGGTCGTCCAGGGTGCCCGGGAAGGTGACCACACCAACGCGCACGTCTTGCAACGCGGCATTGGGTGCAGGCTGGGACAGATCCGCGATCAGGGGGGTCTGTTCGGCGGTCAAATTCTGGGCCACGATCAGTTCTCCTGGTCCAGCACCGAAACGTTCACGACGTCCTCGATGACCGGGTTGGACAACAGCTTCTCGGCAGCCTCACGGGCCTGGGCGAGAACCTCGTCCGTTGCTTCACCATCCACGGTGAGTTCGAAGCGACGGCCCTGACGGACCTCGCTGAAACCATCCAGCCCGATACGGGGCAGTTCGTTGGCGATCGCCTTGCCCTGCGGGTCAAGGATTTCCGGCTTGGGCATAACATCAACCACGATACGGGCCATTACAACTCCTGAGATTCGAGCTAATCCTTGCCCATCCTATCGGTC
>JAKDKI010000151.1 GCA_030453435.1 Kocuria sp. | reverse complement strand
GCGGTAAGTCCACCTTCCTGCGCACGCTCAACCGCATGCACGAGGTCATCCCCGGTGCTTATGCCAAGGGCAAGGTGCTCCTGGACGGCGACGACCTCTACGGCAAGGGCGTTGACCCTGTCACGGTGCGCTCCATGATCGGTATGGTCTTCCAGCGACCCAACCCGTTCCCCACCATGTCCATCCGCGACAACGTGCTGGCGGGCGTGAAGCTCAACAACAAGCGCATTTCGTCCAAGGACGCGGATGAGCTGGTGGAGTCCTCACTGCGCGGCGCCAACCTCTGGAACGAGGTCAAGGATCGTCTAAACAAGCCCGGTTCGGGTCTGTCCGGTGGTCAGCAGCAGCGTCTGTGCATCGCGCGTGCCATCGCGGTGAAGCCTGACGTGATCCTCATGGATGAGCCCTGCTCCGCCCTGGACCCCATCTCCACGCTGGCGATAGAGGACCTGATCAACGAGCTCAAGACGGATTACACCGTGGTGATCGTGACCCACAACATGCAGCAGGCATCGCGTGTGTCCGACCGGACCGCGTTCTTCAATATCGAAGGCACCGGCAAGCCGGGCAAGCTCATCGAGTACGCGCCCACCACTGAGATCTTCAACAACCCGCAGATGAAGGAGACGGAGGATTACGTGTCCGGCCGCTTCGGCTGATCGGCCACGTCTCTGACGTTTCTCGGATTCCGACGACGCCGCGCGCCCACCAGGGCGTGCGGCGTCGTCGTTGTTTCAGGAGCCGATCTGCAGCAGGGGAGAGGCCGCCAAGAAAAGCGTTCCGGCGATCAGAGCGCACACCGGAACCGTGACGGCCCACGTGACGAGCACTTGCACCAGGGTGCGGTGGTACACGGTGCGGAACCGTTGCAGCGTGCCCGCGCCCAGGATGGCCGCAGTGCTGGTTTGCGAGGTGGACATCGGGAAGGGAACCAGGAAACCACCGATGAAGAGCAAGGATCCGGCCACGGTCTGGGCCACGGCCCCGCGCAGTGGATCGAGGTTCACCACGCGGGCGGACAGCGTATAGGCGATCCGCCAGCCGCCCAGAAGCGTGCCAGCACCCAGGCAGAGCCCCACGAGCAAGGGGATCCACAGGGGGACGTGAGAAATCGGGATGACCATCCCGTAGCACATGAGAAGAACCACGAACACCCAGATGGCGCGCCGGCCGTGCTGGATTCCGTGCCCGAAGTGGATGGCGGCGGCACCCGTGGCCTGAACCAGTGCGGAGCGGCGTTTCACTACCCCGGGAGCTTCATGCCTGAACAAGTATACAGCCAGGAAAACCAGCAGTTGGGCCAGGATGAACGCGATGGCGGGGGCCACGATGATGGGTAGCGCCAGGCGCCAGACCGTATCCCCGTGCACAACCAGATCCGGGGCGAGCCCCACCGCGTAGGCACCCACGAGAGAACCGATGATGCCGCCGCTCATGGCCGCGGTGGACGAGGATGGCATGGCCCACCACCACGTGAGCAGATTCCACGCGATGGCCGTGATCAGCGTGCAAATGATGACCACGGTGCCCACCGTGCTGATGGGTACGGGGATGTCGAACGGAATCAATTGCGTCAGGACCAACCCCACGGTGAGCGCACCGAGAAGGTTGAACACCGCACCCATTCCCACGGCCACGCGCGGGGTGAGGGCATTGAACCTCACGGGCAGGGCGTTTGCATTGGACGCGTCATGGAAACCGTTGACCACGGTGAATGCCACGGCCAGCACAAATCCGGCGACCAGAAGGAGCTCAGCCACGGGGTCAGGATTCCGAGACGAGTACTCGGCCGACTTCTGCGGAGACGTGCGCCAGTGCACGGGAAGCGTCCAGTAGCCTGCCCGCAGCATCCATGCGCCGCAAGGCCTGCAGGGCCTTGTGCTTGTCCAACAGTGACGCTCGATAGGTGCGGTGGGTTCGTTCCGATTGCCGCGAGAGCCGGATCATCTCGAACCAGTAATCGTCCAACTCGTCCAGCGTGGCCAGCCGGCCCATGGCCTTGGTGGTCATCTCGGACATCAGTCGAATGATGTTCAGTTGCTCGGTCGCATGAGAGGTGGGGCGGTCGATCTTGTATAACTGTTGGGTCTCAGCGCCGGCGACGAGAGCTTCGAGAGCTTTTTGGATCCACTGCCCCAGGATGTAAAGGTCCTGGCGGGGAATGGGAACCACGTAGGAAGAACGAGTGGTGGTCATGAGGGAGAAGTACAAGCTGCTGCACTCGTCCTCGGTGTCCAGTAGGGACTGCATGGTTTCGGCCACGCGTTCGTCGGTGGCGCTGAGGTGCTCGGCCAACAGGTCCACGGAGGTTGTGACGCACTGAGACATCTGAACCAGAAGTTCGATGACCCGTTCGTCCTCCGGGAAGATCCGAAAGGCCATACCCCGCCCATCCTTAGGTGTAATACACGTGAATTTTCGACCTCACTGTACCTGCAGAAAGTTAACAGCACGGTCGCCGGGGAAATTTGGTCAGACCACTCCGGAAGCAAGTGGGACTCGGGTGGAGAACGCCGGAAAAGTAGGGGGTGCCGGACCGGGAGCGCCTCTCGGCGGAAGGCCGCTCGTAGCGGCTAAATGATGGAGCCCGGGGCTGCCGCGGCCCGACACCTGATGTCCATGCTAAACCCTGCCCGGGGGGCTAATCCAATGTCCCGTTGCGCCAGGCCTTTGCCGCAGCATCGAGTTCATTGGCGGTACGCGACAACCGGGGGATCCGTCGAGCCGCATGCTGCACGGCGAGGCTGGGGATGTCCTGCGTGCGTTCCTGGCCCAGGGCGATCACGCGACAGAAGGCAGCGAAACGCTCCAGAGCGACGTCGAACTCGCCGTTGAACGCGCCGGACAGAATCGTGTCCGCGACCTGGCAGATCTCCTCAGCGCCGGGGAGACCAGCCACCCCGGCCACCACGTCCGAAACCTGTGCCGTGCCCTTGCCTGCGGCGAACCAACGGCCCATTCGGTGCGGGTCCGTGCGAGCGGCCGCGCGCAGGGCATACAGCCGCCACAACGCGCCGGGCAGCGATACCGCGGGGGCCTGGGCCCAGAGTTCGGCAATACCCTCCAGGCCTTGTTCGTCCGTGAGTTGTACCAGGCGTTGGTGCACCTCGGGATCATCCGCCTCGCGGCCTCGTGAAACGAGCGCGTGGGCGGCCAGGTGCGCGGCCTCCGAGACTCGTGCGGGATCCGTTCCGCCCTCGTGCGCGTCGAACTTCTCGGGCGAGAACTTCACGGGTGAATGGTGCTGGCGCGGTTCATTCATGCGCCCAGCCTACGCCCGCGATCAGTCCGTCGTGTGGGTTTCCCCGGCCTGTTGGCGCCAGCGTTCCTCGATGCGCCGCATGGCGTGTGTGGAGACGGCGCGCCACCAGCGCAGCGCGAGTTCGGGGTGGGTCTTTTCGATCTCGTCCACGGCTTCCGGGGGGAGTTTCCGGGCGACAACGTCCGTGATGGTCGTGAAGCTGACCATGTGACGGGAGTCCGTGCCCAGGGCCACCTCACCGAAGCTCTTACCCGGCCCGAGGACCTCCAGCTCGACGCGTTCGCCGGTGGGGGAGCGGCGGGTGATCTCCACGTTTCCGGAAACCACCATGTACACGCCCTCGAAACGCTGGCCGGCTCGAAGCACAGTGGTGCCGGCGGGCCATTCCACACGGGTGGTCTTGGATCGGATTTCCTCGACGTCCTCGTCGGACAGGGAACTGAGCAGGTCGGAATCCGTGGAACGCACCTTGTCCGGCATGCACTCTGGGCCGCCGAACTTCTCCAGGATCTCGTCCTCTGCCCAGGTCAGGGCCTCGGCGCGGGTGGGGAACACCGTGACCGGATGGTCCAGGTCCTGGGTGTGCTCCGACCCCTTCTCCGCAATGATCGCCAGGTGGCGTTGCGCGTTCTCGAGCTGTTCGGAGGTTCGTCCCAATAGGGGCATGACGTAACGAGCCAGGTCATCAACCTGTCTGATGTCCACCAGGACGTATGCGCATTCGCGTGCGGCCTCGCGGATGGTCCGAATCGCCGTCTCGGCGCCCGCGAAACGCAGGTCGCCCTGCAGCTCGACGATCCGCACGTCCTCCCCGTGTTCCTCGAGGACTTCATTGGCGGCGTCGTTGCGGCGCATCAACGACGGCGCCTCGGACAGGTAGTACTCCGAGCGCACCGTGGAGTGCCCGTTGCGTTCGGTTCGAGCGAAGTGCAGGTCCAGGTCCTGGCTGAGTCGCTCACACGCTGCGATTCCGCGCACCGAATTACCGTGCTGATCCAGCGGCGGCGAGAACACGGCCACGGCCAACTGGCCGGGGAGGACGGCGATGATGCCGCCGGCAACTCCGGACTTGGCGGGCAACCCGACCTTCAAGGCCCAGCGCCCGGCGTCGTCGTACATACCGCACGTGTACATCACGGACAGCACGTCCGAGACCACCTGCGTGCTCAACACGCGCTCCCCGGAGAGCGGATTGACGCCACCGGCGGCGAGAGTGGCCCCCATGCGGGCCAGATCCACGCAGTTGAGCATGACGGAGCATTGCGCGAAGTAGTCCTCGAGCGCGTTGGTGGGGTCGCCCTCGATGATGTCTCGGGAGGACAGTAGCCAACCCAGGGCTCGGTTACGGTCCCCGGAGCGGTTCTCCTGGGCATGAATGGTTTTGTTGATGCGCAGCTGACGCCCCGCCAGCCGGGAGTACAAGCGCAGGATGCGCTCGCGACGGGTGCCGTGGGCGGTGTTCTTGACCAGGGACGTGGCCGCGATCGCGCCGGCATTGATCATGGGGTTCGCGGGGCGCCCGGTTTCGGGCTGCAGCGAGATCTCATTGAACGCGTCACCACTGGGCTCCACATCGATCTTCTCGAACACGCCGTCCATACCGCGGTCCGTGAGGGCCTGAGCGTAGGTGAAGGCCTTGGAGATCGACTGGATGCAGAACTCCTGCTTGGAATCACCGGCCTGGTAAATGGCGCCGTCCACGGTGGCCACCGCAATGCCGATCGGGTTGGGATCGGCGTTGGCCAGCGCGGGGATGGAATCCTTCACGGCTCCGCCCTCAACCTCTCGAAGGTCCTCCACTACCCGTTGCAGGTATTCGGTGATGACGGAGGGGCCCAACTTGGTTTTGGGAACGGTGTTCATGAAGTACGTACCTCTTGCGGGACCACGGGTGAGCCGGACAGCACACGAATCACCACGGATGAACAGATGGATTGGGTCAGCAGAATCCCCACGAGCACCACCAATTGCAGCATGGCCGCCTCGGTGGGGGATGCGCCTCCTAACAAGGCTCCCACAAATGCGCCGGGCAGCGTGACCAAACCGGTTGCGCGGGTCTGATCGATGTTGGGGATCAGGGATTCCTTCATCGATTCCTGAGCCACGGCTTGGTACGCGACCCGCGAAGTGGCGCCCAGGGACAGCCAAGCCTCGATTTCACCTCGCCGCGCCACCGTGGAACGTTCGAAGTTCCGTCCGGTCAGGGTCGCCGCGCTCATCGTATTGCCGATCACGATTCCGGCCACCGCAACCACGTTGGCGACCTCCCACTCGACCAGACGCATCCCGAAGATCAGGACGATCGTGATGAGCGCTCCCACGAAGATGCCGATGACCACGGCTCTTCTTGCGTCCGGGATCCCCTTCAATCTGCTGAATGACGTCCAGGAAGCAGTGGAGAGCATCAGCACCACGAAGGCCAGAACCAACCACGGCAGTGCCAGGACTCCACGCAGAATCACGGCGATCACGGCCAACTGCACCGCCGCCCGGATAACGGCCACCAGCGGCTGAGCTCCGAGCCGGACTCCCGCTTGCCGTTGCACCAGGATCGCCAAAAGGGTCATGGCCAGCAGACCTGCCGCGAACCACCAGATGTTCTCCACGGATCCAGATTAGGTGCGCCGCGGGCCTCCCCTGTACGCATGACGTTTGGCAGAACGGCAGTGCCGATCCATGGACCTTATGTGGTGGGGGCGAAAGTGGAAATGTGCTGAGCCTGCGGTAGAGTAGCGGTGCTCCGTTTCCGGTTCGCCGCTGCGGGGCACGCGCCTTTAGCTCAGTTGGTAGAGCAGTGGACTTTTAATCCATGG
>JAKDKI010000524.1 GCA_030453435.1 Kocuria sp. | reverse complement strand
CAAACGTCACCGATGTCCTGACACAAAACTGTCACCAAAGACCTGAGACATCACACCCGATTTCCGCACTGGAATCGGGGATAAGGAACCTTATTCCATTCCCGGGCGAGAGCGCTCAGCTTGCTCAGCTCAGCGGGAAGCCCTTGAGGTCCTTGGGCAGCGGAGATGCGTAGGTGCGGGACTTGGACGTGGTGAGTCCCAGGCGCACGAGGGATTGTGCGATGGTCACCGCGGCGGCGACTCCGTCCACGACGGGCACACCGCACTGTTCACGAACGGCAGCTTCGAGCGCTGCCATGCCACCGCAGCCGAGCACGATGACCTCCGCACGATCCTCGTCGATGGCCCGCTGGGCCTCGGCCACGATGGACTGGATCGCGGCGTTCTCATCTGCTTCCAGATCCAGCACCGATGTGTTGGATGCCCGCACGGACGCACAGCGATCCATGAGACCCGCCAGCTGCAGCCGGTCCTCGATCAGGGGAACGGTGCGGTCCAAGGTGGTCACCACCGAATAGCTGCGCCCCACGAACGTCGCCATGGAGGCGGCGGCCTCGGTGATGTCCACGACCGGTTGCTCCAACAGCTCCTGTAGGCCTTCGCGGCCGTGTTCGCCGAAACCGGCCTGAATCACGGCGTCGAAGGGCTGGTCGTAGCTGAGCACGGCGTCCATGACGCCCACCGCGGCCAGGTAGGACTCCATATTGCCTTCACACGAGGGCGCCCCGAAACGCGGGGTCAGTCCCACAATCTCGACGCCGGACTCGGCCACTTTTCGTGCCGACTCCGCAATCGATTCCGTCATGGACTCCGTGGTGTTCACGTTGACCGTCAAAATGCGCATGGTGTTCTCCTATTCAAGGTCAGTGGGTGGTGGCCACGGCGATGGCCTCGCCGTGCTGATCGGTGTATTCCACGCGTTTCTTGGCGGTGATCAAGTAGCAGATCGCGCCCAGTGCGGCGCCGATGAACCACGAGAACTCGCTGGCTCCGGCGAAGAACGGAAGCAGTGCCACGGCCAGGGATGCCAGCGATGAGGGGATGAACGCCGCAATCGCTCGTGGATTCACACCCTTGCGGTAGTAGTACGCGCCGTCATTGGTGTCGATGTAGAGCTGCGGAACGTTGACCTTGGAGCGGCGGATGATCCAGTAGTCGACCATGATGATGCCGAACAGCGGGCCTAGCAGGGCACCCAGTCCACCCAGGAAGTACACGATCACCACGGGTGAGTTGTACAGGTTCCAGGGCAGGATGATCAGTCCGATCACCGCGGAGACGATGGCAGCCTTCTGAAAGTTCAACGCCTTGGGGAACATGTTGGTCAGCGCGTAGGTGGGTGCCACGAAGTTGGCCATCAGGTTCACCGCGACCGTGAGAATCAGCAGCGCCAGGGAGGCCAGCACGATCAACGGCACGGAGGGAATCGTCTGAACGATATCCGCCGGTGCCGTGATGATGGTTCCGTCCAACTTCAGCTGCGCACCGGCCAGGGACACCACGATCAGGCCGAACAAGAGCATGTTGATGGGGATGCCCCAGAAGTTGCCCTTCACGATCGCGCCC
>JAKDKI010000150.1 GCA_030453435.1 Kocuria sp. | reverse complement strand
TCCGCTCCGTACGCGATCAACACCTCACCGCCGCCCAGGCCGCCACCCGCTACGGTGTCTCCCGGCAATGGGTCTACACCCTGCTAGCCCGTTACGACACCTACGGGGTGGACGGACTGGCACCGGGCTCTCGAGCCCCACGCTCATCACCCGGGGCCCTACCAGCGGCGTTGGTAGAACAAATCATCACCTTGCGCCAAGAACTCACCACCCAAGGCGCTGACGCCGGGCCGCTCACGATTGCCTGGCACCTAGAACAAGCCGGATACCGAGTGCCCTCAGATTCCACGATCCGGCGCGTGCTCCACCGGGCCGGGCTCATCACCCCAGCACCGGGTAAACGACCAAGATCCACCTACATCCGCTTCCAAGCCCAGGCGCCGAACGAGTGCTGGCAAGCCGATATCACCCACTGGTTCCTAGCCACCGGCACCCGGGTAGAAATCCTGGACTTCCTCGACGACCACTCCCGCTACCTACTGCACCTACGCACCCAAGTAGCGTTTACCGGCGCCGACATCGTCACCACCATGCAAGGCCTGATCAGCACCTATGGGCCACCAGCTTCGACCCTGACCGATAACGGGCTGGTCTTCACCGCCCGCCTAGCCGGCCGCAAGGGAGGCCGTAACGGGTTCGAGAAACTCTTAGAAGCCCACCACATCCACCAAAAGAACGGGGCACCAGGCCACCCACAAACCCAAGGCAAAATCGAACGCTTCCATCAAACCCTCAAACGCTGGCTCACCGCCCGACCGCTCCCTGACACCACCACCGAACTTCAAGAACTCCTGGACCAATTCCGCACCTGGTACAACACCGCCAGACCCCACCGGGCCATCGCACGAACCACCCCAGCCACCGCCTACGCAGCAACCCCGAAAGCCACCCCGAACACCGAAACCACACCCGAATGGCGCACCCGCACCGACGTGATCGACGCCTGGGGAAAAGTCAGCCTGCGCTACGCCGGGACACTACGTCACCTAGGCATGGGCCGAGCCCACATCGGTGAACCCGTGCTCATGCTCATCCACGACAACCACGTCATCACCAGCAACGCCATCACCGGAGAAATCATCGCCGAACACACCATCAACCCCACCAGCAACTACCAACGACCCCACCACCGGCAGTGAACCCCCACCCCCAGACACGACAAAAGGGCCCCGGAACCATAAAGTTCCAAGACCCTTCTGTCATCCATCTACCGACTCATCTGTCAACGATGACCCGACTCAGGACAATGGCGGAGACGGGGGGATTTGAACCCCCGGTCCGGTTTAATCCGGACCCTTCATTAGCAGTGAAGTCCATTCGGCCGCTCTGGCACGTCTCCACGTCGCATTTCCGTTCGGGACAAGCCCGGCAAGAAAACAACGAAGGTTAGCTTATCGGTCACCTGAGCCGCGGGTCAAAGCCGCGATCGCCGGGGTAACTATTCACACCGGTCAACGACGGCGCCCGCCTCCGTGAGCGCTGCGGTACAGCTCAGTCAGCTGGTCACTGACGGCATCCGATCCATAGCGGGCACGGATGCCCCGGGCCATTTCCTCCGGTGTTGCCTTTACTGAATCTTGGCTCAGGTCCAGGACGGCTCGACCGAAGGCTTCCGGGGTTCGCTCGGACACCATGCGCCCGTTGCGGTCCGTGATGAAGTCCCCCTGACCGCCCCGGTCACCCATGATCACGGGGCGACCGGCGGCCAGAGCTTCGGCCGCAGCCACGCAGAAGGTCTCGGACTTGGAGGGAAGCATGAAGATGGTCGATTCCGCGAGGTCCCTCCAGAGATCCTCGGTGCCACGGAATCCGCGGAAATCAACATGATCGTGAATGCCGAGTTCCCGCGCACGTTCCTGGGCTTGCTCCCGCACGGGACCGTCCCCATCCCACACGAGCGAGGCTTCGTGGCCCTGCTCCCGTAGCCACGCCACAGTGTCCACGGCCAACAGCGCACCCTTGTGCTCGGTGGCCGCACCCACCCCGATGAGACGAAGTGCGCTGTCGCTTGGAGGAGACGCAACCTGCGGCGCGTAATCGACCACGTTACCAATCAGGGCCGTGGCACCCGGGCGAGCGAACTCCTCGAGTTTGCGAGTCATCAGAGTACTCACGCCCGTGACAACCCGGGGCAAGCGGAGCACGTGCCGCAGCCACGCGGTGCGTTCCCACAGTTGGTTCACGTGCCCCGGAAACAGCAGACCGTTCCAGTGCTCGGTGTGCACCCACGGCGTACGGCCCACGACCGGCGCAGCGATGAGGGCCGATGAGAAGGCCATGGTGTGTACGACATCGGAAAAACGTGCCCAATGACGAATCTCGGCCAACGCCTTCACCATGGTGAGCGGCTTGCGAGGATCGAAGCCCACCCGGGTGACCGCAACGCCGTCGTAATTTTCCAGGGTGACAGGCGAACCGTCGAGAAGCTGAACGTGAATCACGTGAACGTCGTGGTCCCGCGAAATGGCGCGCACGTGTCGCGTGATGAACGGCGTGCGGAAGGGCGCGTCGCGCGTCGGATACCACGTGGAAACCACCAGAATTCGCATGGCCCCACTGTACCGAGCGATGGTTTTACACCGCTGAGTAACCGGGCTGCGCGTGGCCAGCAGATCCTTCTCGGCGCGGTGTCCTAGAATCCCAATAATGACCACGCCCGCTGCAGCTCCCCGCGTTCCAGGCCGGTGGCGGCGAATTCTCTTTCCGCCGCCCAATCACGAAAATAAGGACAACCCCATCGGGTCCGCGTTCGCGCTGACCGTGATCGCCGTGTTCGTCCAGGGCCTCTCACGCTTCGGCTACAGCTTGCTTATCGGCAATATCCTCGGCACTGAAAAGCTCGGGCAGGTCAACCAGGTGATCGCCCTGGGACTTTTCCTGGTCCTTCTGTGGCCGCAGGCGTCGGGGACGGCGGCGTCCAAATATATTGCAATGGCGCGCGGCAAGTCCGACGCCGATCAGCAGGCGTCCGTGGCGCTGTATACCTCCCGGAGCGCATTCGTTGGCATGACGGTGCTGTCCGTGGCAGCGGTATTCATCGCTATTTACGCGCAGGAGCTGCCGATCAGCTATGCCCTGTCTGCGGGTTTACTCGTGGTGGCGTTGTCCGCCTACAACTTTGTGCGCGGCGTTCGCACGGGCAACAACCAGTTCGTGACCACCACGTTCTGGGACTGCATCAGCTCGTTCATCACGCTCACGATGTTGCTCGTGGTGCTCCTGGCCGAGCTGAACCCGCTTCTGCTACTTCCCCTGTGCATCGGTTACTTGGTCTACGCCATCCCCGCGTGGCCCGTGCATGGCGGCAGCAAGCTTTCGAAACCGTTCAAGCGCGAAATCCTCAAGTTCACCGCCTGGGGATCCATCAATATCCTCACCGCAGCGGGCCTGCTACAACTATCTTTAATCATTGGCGGCAACTACGACAGCCAGGAAGCAATCGGCCACTACGCGGCTGCGTTGACGATCGCGACCCCCGCCAGCATGCTCTCCTCGGCAATGTTGGTTGCACTTTCCCCCTCCATGGCTCGCATGTTCAGCGCCGGGGACACGTCCGGCATGAAGGCTCAGTTGGACTCGATCATGCGCACCATGGTCCTGGTGTTCCTCCCCGTCTTCGGTGTCGGAATCCTGTGGGCCGAGCCGCTCGTCCGGGTGCTCTACGGTGCACGTTACGAGGAATTCGAGGGAGCGATTCCCCTGCTGATCGTACTGTTCTTCGCGGTCTCCACCACGAGCTTCAACGCCGCGAATTCGCGCCTCAACGGCGGGGAGCCGTGGGGCGTACGCGCGCTGGCCACGTGCAACGCGATCGGCATGACTCTGGGTATCATCACCATGGTGTGGTGGGGCCCCGAACTGGGAATGATGGCGGCGGCCATCGGCTACCTGGTGGGCTGCATTATCAGCTCCACGGCGCCGCTGATCATCGTGTGGGTTCACGATCGGATGCCCTGGGGCGGAGTGATGACCCGGATTCTGACCGGTTACGCGCTGACGCTGTTGTGCTTGTGGTTCACGTACCGCTTTGACTCGCTGCTGATCACAATCGGCGTGACGCTGGCCTTCCTCCTGCTCTGGTGCCTCATGTCCTGGCGCGACCTGTCTCCGCGCCTCCGCATGGTGACGGACCGCTTCAACAAGAAGTAACGGCCGCTAATTTCTTCCGCGTCGCTTGGCCAAGTAGTCCCGAGCCGCCTGGGCAGTGGCCGCAGCCATGAAACGCGCCGGCGCATCGCAGCCCATGACGTGCGCGGGGTTGGCCGTGAGTAGAGCTGCGGGGCTGGCAAAACGACGTCGTTCGGTGAGGGCCGTTCGCACGGCGCCCTGTTCGGTCGCGCCCGCCAGCAACAAGTCAATGAGGCGCAGATCTGCCCTGGACAAATCACCACGCGCTCTGGGCACAGCCCCCAGCAAAGTTGTCAGGACTTCTTTCGTGCCCTGGGCCTCGTCACGGGTCCATGTTCCGGCCTTCAAATGCGCGGTTACGGCCTCGAACACGTTGATTCGGATTACCTTGACGACGAATGCGCGGCGTAGCTCGAGCGCAATTCCATCGAACCACGGCTTGGAAAGGATGCGCACGGCAGGTTCAAGCTGCGCTCGGACAGGGGATGGTGTTTTGGACACTCGATCAGTGGCGTCCGCATGCATGACGTACGTGGGTTCCCCGGGCGCGTAGTCGATCCTGGCCGCGCCGGCGTAGAGACGCAGGGTGAACGCTTGATCCTCTCCCGTGCTCGTCCCGACGTCGAATTCCGCACCTAACCTGCGGATCGATTCAACCCGCTGCAATCCGAATACGGAGGTCCGGTACACAAGCCGGTCTGCGACGGGATCCAGCTTGGCCGTGCGTCCGGGGCGGATGACGGGTGTGATGTCCATTCGGCCGTTGCTGTGTTTCAGCCACGGAACCACCATGTCGCTGTGATGCTTCTCAGCGATTTTGACCCAGCGACCCACGGCTCCGGGTTGATAGCTGTCATCACTGTCCAAAAAGCAGACGTATTTGGCATCGGTGTGATCCAAACCGGCGGTTCTGGGAGCTGCGGCGGTCGCCCCTTCCGCGGGAGCCTCAATGATTCGGATGTCCTCCAGTTGCTGTTCCTTCAGCATGCCCCGAACCTGCTCCGTGGACAGGTGATGGGCCACCACGGTGATGACATATTGATCCGCGGGAAGCGGTTGGACGCCAACTCGCGCAGAATCCACCGCACGGCCGAGTGGCCGCGTGAGCGAATGAACGGGGATCACGATGTCCACGAGTGGACGAGTCGATGATTGCTGCATGACTAGCAGGATAAAACAGACAGCCGTGATTTATCCTTGCGCGGCCAGAGCAAACGGCAGAACATTCGTGGCGCCCGCCAACCGCAATTCACGTGCGGCAACGGTGAGGGTCCAGCGGCTGTCCACCAGGTCGTCCACCAGCAGGATTGAGGGCTGTGGTTGCTCCCGTAATGCCTGGGCGATCTCCGGCGGAACGGAGAATCGGTCCCACACTTCCGCCAAACGGTAGGCGCTGTTACCACCGTGATTACCGCGTGGAACATCCTGATTGAGTCGCAGCGCGCCCAGGAACGGCAGATGCCCCGCCGCGGCCAATCCCTGCGCCAGGGAGGACACCAGTTCCGGTCGCGACAACGAAGGCATGGCAACCACCGCGGTGGGGCGGACGGACCAGTCCCACTGCGCCAGGACACCGATGCATGCTCGCCCGAGGGCCGAGTCGACGGCGGAATCCACTGGCTGACCGTTGTCGTCGTTGCGGAAGATCTCCCGCAGTCGTTGGCCCCAGCCCAGGTCGGTGAGTCGGGCCAGGGACCTGCCGCGATCCGCCCGTTCTTTTTCCGGGATCTTGCCCTTGACCTGGATCCCGAGTCGGTCCATGCCGGTGGGCCATTGCGCGCGCGGTTCCAAGGGCGCTCCCGCTCGGTGCAGAGCGCTGTCCGCTGCTGCGGAGGCCTCCTTGTGAACCGTGGTGTCGTACCAGGCGCCGGCGCACACATCGCACCGCTCGCACGGCTGGGCCGTTCGGTCGTCGAGTTGCTCCGCCAGGAACTGCATGCGGCACTCGGTGGTGAATTGGTAATCCATCATGGCCTGCTGCTCA
>JAKDKI010000523.1 GCA_030453435.1 Kocuria sp. | reverse complement strand
GAAGTACTCACGCGCGGGGGTTTCAGGGGGATCCTCACATTGACTGCGGTGCCGTCTCCCGGGGCGGATTCAACCGTGGCGGTGCCGCCGGCGGCGGTGACGCGCTCGTGGAGCGCGGGCAGGCCGAAACCATTGGAGGAGTCACGGGGTGGCAACTGTTCGGGGTTGAAGCCCACGCCGTTGTCGACCACGTCCACGCTCACGTCGTGATCCCACCAGGACAAGCTGACCACGGCCTGGCGGGCATGGGCATGTGCGGCCACATTAGCCAGCAGGGTCTGGGCGGCTCGCAGTAGAACGGTCTGCTGGGCGAAGTCCGCCTGACCCGTGCGGTCCTCAGAGAATGTCACCGTGAGTTCGTCACCGCGGGCTCGGGCCTGCTGCGTGGTCCGCTCGCACAATTGCCGCAAGGCATCGGAGAGCGGCACGGCGAGAGCGGGCGATGAGAGATTGTGAACGAACCGGCGGGCCTCAGCGAGGTTCTCCGACGCGGCGGTCTCAATGGTGCCCAAACGTTCGTCGGTGCGCTGGACGTCGTCCTCGGAGAGCGAGGATCGAGCGGCACGCGACATGAGAACGATGGATGAGAGCCCCTGAGCCAAGGTGTCGTGGATTTCACGCGCCAACCGTTCACGTTCAGTGGCTTGGCCGGCAGCGCGTTCGGTTCGTGCCAATTCCGAGCGGGTGTTCTCCAAGGCCGTCAACGTGCGCTGATATCGCAGCACGTCCTGGTACATGGCGCGGTAGGAGGAAGCCATGATGACCGCGAACACCGCGCCCAGGGCGGGGCCGTAAACCATCGCTGAGGTGAACTCGTCGCCACCGATATGCAGCCGCTGCGACAAGATCACCACGCCGGTCAGGAGTACCACGCAGGCCAGAGCCACGGCCCGGGGGAGCAGCAGCAGGAACAGGAAGAAAAGGGGGAAGACCACGGAAATGAAATCCGCGCTCATGAGCACCAGGGCTCCCCACAACACGGAGATGACCGCGAGCCAAGGAATGGCCAAGAAACGTGGATTCCGATCGCTGCGCCCGTGCGCGTATCGGTTCTCCCACACGGTCCCCACCAGATAGACCGCCGCCAACAGGCATGCCAAGCACAGGGACCACGCAAATTTCATGGGCGGATCGGAGGCCATGCGCAGCACACCCAGGAACAGCAACCCGGCAAAGCTCAGGTGCAGGGCCAGGCGGAGTACTCGCAGCACCCTGGCGGTCGATGTGGTTTCCACCTGAGTCTGCCTTCCGTTCCGGATCGGGAGCCTTGCGTTGCGATGACCGTGCCGCCGGGGCGCCGTCGGTCTCGCTAGGGCAGCATACGCGGCGAACCCGAATCTCAGATCCATCAAAAGGTGGATTGCGAGCTCAACTCAACGGCAACGGGAAGTCGCTCGGATGCACGATGTGACCTCTTCGGATTTCGGGGAATCTGAAATGGAAGAAATCTGTCGTGAAGGGACCGGAGGTACCCATGTTCGTCTCCGTGAGAGACATTGTTTTCGCCAAGGGGCGCGTAGCCCTGGTGGCGTCGGTGGTCGCGCTGATCACCATTCTCCTGATCATGTTGA
>JAKDKI010000149.1 GCA_030453435.1 Kocuria sp. | reverse complement strand
GATCGTGGAGGGCCCGACGAGTCGACCCATCGCGCACGGCAACCGGGCTGCACCGGCGGAGTCCTGACTCTTTTTCCGCCACGGTGATCCCCTGACCGTGGCTTGAGCATTGGTTCGTCCCGTCCCGGCCGGTTGGCTGGTGGACATGAGCGGGGTCAATTATCGGGGACGAGCACGGCTGCGGGATCAACAGGCCACGGAGCGGTTGTCCGCCCTCCTGGAAGGGGTGGCGGACCGAGCAGAGGGCTCGGCGGAGCCGGATGGCGCCGGCACGGCCACAGCTCCTCTCCCTGAGGAGACGGGACCGCAGCACCGTGAACCGGTAGCGGTGCGAACATTCTTCACCCGCCCGGCCATCGTGGTACTCATTGCGGTGCTACTGGTGGTGTGTGGAATCTCCGCGCTCTCTCTGCTGCCGGGAGGGACAGAGCCCGATTCATCGGTGGTGGCCGCAGCCGAGACCACCGATTCCGCGGCTGCCTCTCGTGCGCCGGCCGCTGGATCTGCCGTGAGCGAAGCGGCCGGGGCAGAGCCGAGCCCTGGGGCTTCTTCGGGGGCTTCCGGATCTGCTGGTGCGGCTGGAGGTTCAACCTCACCCATGACCGTGCACGTGGTGGGGGAGGTGAAGAAACCCGCCGTGGTGCAGTTGTCCCCGGGAGCCCGTGTCGTTGACGCCGTTGAAGCCGCCGGAGGGCTCACAGAAGATGCGGTCACCGAGCGCATCAACTTGGCCCAGCCGGTCACCGACGGACAACAGGTCTTGATCCCCAACGAAAAGACCGCGGCGGAGCTGCACGCCGCGGGTGGACAGGCCGGCCTTTCGCCCGGTGCGCAGGCGGGGAACACCTCTGCTGGTGTCCCCACCGATGGAACGGTAGGGAGCGGCTCCGAAGGACGCAGCACAACGGATGGCGCGGCGTCGGGCGGGCTGATCAACCTCAACACTGCCACCGCGGCGGATCTCGAAGAACTACCCCGGGTGGGGCCGGTCCTGGCCCAACGCATTGTCGATTTCCGCACCGAGCACGGGCCTTTCACGGTTCCCGAACAACTTGATGATGTCAGCGGCATCGGGCCCGCCATGCTGGAAGCGCTGTTGCCTTTGGTCTCGGTATGAACCGCCGGTGGGACCTGCGCCTGGTCCCGTCGGCCATGACCGCTTGGCTGTGTTCCATCGTCTTCCTCACGAGCGGACTCCCGCCGGCGGTCTGGACCGGACTTTCGTGCGTGGGTGTCACCGGAACGGTGCTGCTCCTGCTGCGACGTCATCGACGCAGTCACGGCAGTAGCGCGCGTCACGGGGTGTCCGGGTGGCCCGCCGAGGTGCTCGGGGCGCTCGCCGTGGTGGCTCTCTGCGCCGCCGCAGCCGTGTTGACCGCGTGGAATACGACCCAACCCGCGCGATCCGCGCTCTCCGACCATCCACCCGGGGCGACCGTGCGGGTCACGGCCACGGTGGACGGCAAGCCCACCGCCTATTCGAGCCGGGCGTTCGAGGGGCGAGGCGAGGCGGGAGAAGGCACAGCAGTCACCTTGCACACTGAGCAGCTCGGCACGAGAAATGAACACACCGAGGTGACAGTGTTCGCTACTCACCCCGCGTGGCAAGACCTCGACGACGGAGACACCCTCACCGCCACGCTGACCCTCTCCGATACGGCGAGCCCGGCGAAACTGACGGCGCGAGCGTCGACGGCGCCCGTGGTGGAAACCACCGAGAAGGAAACGGAACCGGGGCTGCTCGAGCAAGCGCGCTCGGATCTCGCGCGGCTGAGTCTTTCCCACGGAGCCGCTGCAGCGGGCCTGGTGCCCGGCATGACGGTGGGGGACACTTCCCAGATCTCTTCGTCGCTGACCGAGGACATGCGCACCACCGGGCTGACCCACCTCACGGCGGTGTCCGGATCCAACTGCGCGTTGGCGATGACCCTGACCGGTTACGCGGCTCTGACCATGGGAGCTGGGCGAAGAGTCTGTCTGATGGCCGGGATGCTTGCGCTCGGGTGTTTCGTGCTGCTCGTCGGGCCCGACCCGTCCGTGCTGCGAGCCTCAGTGATGGGTGCGCTTGGTGCACTGAGTATGCTCAGCGGCCGTAACGGAGTGAGCCTCAACGCCTTGAGCGCCGCCGTGATCGGCCTGGTGCTGGTCTCACCGGGGCTGTCCATCGACTTCGGGTTCATCCTGTCGGTGCTCGCGACCGCGGGAATCGTGGTGAGCGGCCGCGCCGTCGCCCGCCTATTGGCGTTGAAGCTGCCGGTGCCCGTGGCGCTGTGCATCGCCATCCCGTTCGTCGCGCAGCTGTGGTGCGGTCCCGTGCTCCTGCTGCTCAACCCGGCACTACCCACGTATTCACTGCCGGCCAATATGGCGGCCACGCTCCTGGTGCCCGTCGCGACCGTGGCCGGGCTCATCGCCGTCTGCGTTCTGGTCGTCCCCAACGTGCTGATGCCCGCGCTCCTCCTGATTCCCGGGTTGGAAGCCGATCCCGTCATGGGCGCATGGGAGCGATCCGCGCAGGTTCCGATCACGGTTGCCGCTGTCCCCGCTCGCGGCGTTGCGTGGATCGCGGAATTCTTCGCCGGGCTGCCCGGATCGCTCATTCCCTGGCCGCCGGGGATCTGGGGCATTGTCCTGCTCGCCGCCATCAGCGTGTCGGCCGGGGGAGTGCTGCACTGGCTGGACGCGCGGTGCCAGCGAGCCACCGACACCCACGGGACCCTGGACGCGGCACCCGCGCCTGTTCCCGTCCCCGATCCCGTCTGGCGGCGAGTGGCGCAGAAACGACGCCGCCGACGCCGCGCGCTCGCGGTCCTCGCGGCCGTCACCACGGTGATTCTGATCGTCCAAGGGCTGATCTGGTGGTTACGTCCCGCACCGGCCTGGGATTCGGTGGTGTGCGACGTGGGCCAGGGGGATGCGGTACTGCACCGCACGGGCGCACGCAGTGCGGTGCTGGTGGATGCGGGGCCTGAACCACGGGCCCTGAAGTCATGTTTACGGCAGGCGGAGATCGAGCGGTTGGATGCCGTGATTCTCAGCCACGACCATGCCGATCACACGGCCGGGTTGGAAGCTCTCGCCGGTGACTTTCCGGTGGATCAGGTCTGGTACTCGACCGCGACCGGTGATCTGCCGGACTCGGCCCGAACCTTCGCGGACCGAGCGCACGTGCCCGCCCCCGGGGACACCCTCGATCTGGGCGCGACCACAGTCACCGTTCTGGGACCACAACCGCCATCCGCGGGATCTGGACAACGCCGAACCGCCCCGAGCTCTGAAGACGAAAACAACGCCTCTCTGGCACTGCGCATCACAGTGACGGGAGAAAACGGAACCACCACGTGGCTCTCCGCGGGTGATCTCGAGGAAGACGGCGCCAACCGTCTCATCCGCAGCCAACCGGATGCGGCCCGGTTGGAAGCCGACATCCTCAAGGTGTCCCACCACGGAGCCCGCAATGGCGGTACCCGACTCATAGACACTGTGGACCCCGCGCTCGCGGTCATTTCGGTGGGGGCTGACAACACCTATGGGCACCCGCACCCGAGCATCACCGAGGCTCTCCAGGACAGCGGATCCTCCGTGGCCCGAACGGATCAGCACGGTTCGCTATGGATCAGGAAGGATGGTTCCCGCATCTCCGTCTCCACCCGATGAATCAGCCTCGCGGGCGAATGAACCGAGGGTGGTGATGCGTAAAGAACGAGCTGGGTCCACAGGGTCATCGCTGGGCATCAACGTGTCGGCCCGCACGACTACCATGGGCAGCCAGACCACCACACAGCAATCACCATCGCGCGGGTTCATCCTGCGCTGAGGAGGGCCCATGGCAGCCGCGCGCCGATCCACGCCGTCGAACTCGGGTACCTCCTGGCGGGAAGCCGCACCCCAGCCGCTCGTGTTGGCTACTGGGTCGGACGAGTACCTGATCCAGCGAGTGCGTGAGTCCCTGCGCGACCAGATCCGTGAGGAACGGGGCACGTGCGAGGTCACGCTCATTTCCGCTGTTGACTACGCACCAGGCCAGCTCGCGGTGGTTACCAGCCCGTCCCTGTTCGACGAACCCAAGCTCGTGTGCGTCACCGAACTGTCGAGCATGAACGAGAACCTTCTCACCGACGCTCTCGCGTACGTAAAGTCTCCGGACCCGGAGGTCACGGTGCTCTGGGAACACGGCGGCGGTAACCGCGGGAAAAAGCTCTTGGATGCTCTCAAAGAGGCGGCGCTGGTGGTCAACTGCGCCCCCCTGAAGTCGGACCGGGACAAGTCCGCCTTCATCCTGGCCGAGTTCAAGCAGCACGGAAAACGCATCGAGCCCGACGCCGCTCGTGCGCTGGCTGCCGCGGTGGGTACCAGCACCGCCGAACTAGCAGCGGCGTGCGCCCAGTTGATTTCGGACGGACCCACCACCATCGATCACGACCTGGTGGAGAAGTACTACGGCGGCCGGGTCGAGGTCACCGCGTTCCGCGTGGCGGATGCCGCCGTGGCCGGCAACGCCGATCAAGCGCTCAAGCTCTGGCGGCAAGCAGTGGACGTTGGGGTGGACCCCGTGCCCATGGTGGCCGCACTAGGGGCCAAGCTGCGCCTCATTGCATTAGTTGCTGGCTCGCGTGGTAGCTCCGGAAGCGTGGCGCGCGATGTCGGTGCCGCACCGTGGCAGGTGGAACGGGCACAGAACGAGGCCCGTCGGTTCACACCGGGGCACGTGACCGAGGCTCTCAAGGCCATTGCCCACGCCGATGCCCAGGTCAAGGGGGAGTCCCGCACCCCGTACTACGCGGTGGAGCGTGCCATTACCGTGATTGCCACCTCGGGGCGGCACTAAGCCCGGGGGTTGTATCTCGCGGGTCCCACGCCGGCCGCATCTGAATAGTCCGAGCGCAGAAAACCGCCACCTCCCGTGTCCCTTGAAAGCTAGGGATACAGCAAAAGCCCGGTACCTCGTGGGTACCGGGCTCTCAAGCTGTCAGCTGAGGCTGAATCAGATCTTGGAGACCTTCTTGGCCAGGCCGGACTTCTTGTTGGCCGCGGTGTTCTTGTGCAGAACACCCTTGGACACGGCCTTGTCCAGCTTGCGGGACGCGATGCGCAGGTTCGACTCGGCGGCGTCCTTGTCGGAGGCGCCGATAGCGTCGTTGACCTTGCGGATCAGGGTCTTCAGCTCGGACTTGTAAGCGTTGTTGCGCAGGCGAGCCTTCTCGTTGGTGAGGATGCGCTTCTTCTGCGACTTGATGTTGGCCACGTGTAACTCCTAGAACGATTGCGGAAGTAGGTCAGTGAGGGCTCACGGATGGTCATCGACTGAGTTGTGAGAGTGGGGATGCTCGGTGGCAACCATCCGCTGTGCCCGACGACCAGCGCGGACACACAGCGATAAAGCTTATCAGATCAACGTGTTCAGCGTCGGTTCCCGAGTTCCCGGGCCACGTCGTCAAAACGGTTGCGGTCAAGGACTGCGCCTTCACGGCGGATGTCCGCGGCCAGCACGGGGATCACACGGTTGAGTCGCGCCTCCGAAGGGCGCCCCTGACGATCCCAGCTCCCGGTTCCCACGTCCACGAAGTTCGGATCGTTGTAGGACGCGTTGTCGTGATCCTTGGACGTGAGCATGACGCACAGCAGGTAGTCGCCAGCGCGGTCCACGATCAGCACGGGTCGGTCCTTGCCCTGGTTGTGATCCTCCTGGAAGGGCACCCAGGTCCACACCACCTCGCCTGGATCAGGGCGACCGTCCGGGTGCGGGTCGTAGTGCGGGTTCACGGGGCCGGTCCAGTCACCGAGGTAGGGCTTGGACAACCGGCCACCCGCCGAGGGTTGTGAGGTGGGCGCCTGGTACTGCCCGCGCGGCTCGTACTGGCCTTGGGGCTGGTACTGATCCTGCGGCGGCGTCGAACGCTGCTGCATATCGGGGCGGGAGTCTTGACGCCGGTTCTGCTGCATAGAACCGGAGACTCGTTTGTACATGCGGTAGGCGCGGAGGCCCTGGCGCGCGAGGCGCATGAAATCTGCCATACATCCGAGTCTAATGGCGGTGCGCAACCCGCGCGGCAGGTGTTCGGGACGTCCGGTTCGCCCATCCGCACGGAACGTGGGAAACTGGGGAGTCATCCTGAGAACGA
>JAKDKI010000148.1 GCA_030453435.1 Kocuria sp. | reverse complement strand
GGCATCGAGCTAGCCGCCTAACACCCACCGGCCTCAACTACCTTGACAAATTCCGCAGGGGTGCGGTAACGTCGTTTCCATGCCGCTAAACGTCTTTGCCGGAGGCCGGGTGGGCGCCTGGCAGGTTGAACGCATCGAGCCGGTGACTGGTCCGTCCTTGCCGGTGGTCTCACGGTTGGCCGTGCTCGACGGGTCACGTGCAGGCGACGTCGAGGCGGCCTGGGTGCTGCGCGGGACGACGAGCTACAAGCGCTACACCCGACGCGAGGAGCAGGAGGCACTGGACGCCAAGCAGCCACAGCTCGGCCGGCCCGAAGCAACCCGGGCGGCTCTCATCCCCATCACCAAGTCCGATGCTTGGTGGCAGCTCGCTCAGGACGAACGCCGTGACCTCCTCGAGGAGAGTTCCCACCACATCGCGGTCGGGTTGGAGTACCTGCCGGCAGTCGCGCGCCAGCTCTACCACGGCCATGACCTGGGCGAGCCCTTCGACTTCCTCGCCTGGTTCGAGTACGCCCCCCAAGACGCCCCCGCGTTCGAGGAGCTCGTAGACCGACTCCGCACGACCCCCGAGTGGGGCTACGTAGAACGAGATGTCGACATCCGCCTCGCGCGGTGACCCGCCCTGCTCCCGGCTCTGCCGACAGGACAAGTGTGCTCATGGCGGGTCCACGAGCACACGGGCTATCTCAGTAGACGATGGCTCACCGGGCAAGAACGCACGCCCATCGCGGCATGACCGGGCGAGCGTCCCCGCCCCTACAGCGGCAGATGCGGGCGAGCGTCCCCGCCCTCAACGCGGCAGATGCGGGCGTGACCCCGAACGGTTCGCCACGTGTCGACGACGGCTGAAAACTGGGCCGTAATCGACGGGGCGTTGACGCCTGGCTCAATGTTCACGCCAGAACTGCCAGCCCGACGGCGGTTCTGGGAATTCTGAGCTGGGGCTCCAACCGACTGGAGGTGACCACCGCTCCGGCGGCGTTGGCCAGCTTGGCGGGACGGCGAAGATGAGGCGGGCTCGACGGCGCCGCCACCTCCGCCGGAGCAGCAGTGCCCCGGCAATCGAGAGTGACATGCACGCGACGGCAACCAGCGTCGCGATGAGCCGGAAGCGACCGAGATCGGCACCCTGGCCCGGGCCCGGATCACTCGGTGCCCCACCCAGGACCAACGCGACAAGGCCAACCAGACCAATGATGAGACACAAGACGAAGGAGCTGGCATAAGCGGTGCGTATCCGTCGGGACTCCGCCGGTCTTTCCAGGGCAGAACTCATCGGCGTCCCTCAGCCCGCCCAGACGGGCGAACGGGCCCCCGAGGGGCGTTCTTCAGGCGTTCGCACGCGCCCAAACTAGCCCGTTCACGCTCGGCCCGGAGTGGACAAGAACGGTCCGCGTCGCATGACGTGAGAGGGCGGCGGCCAAGGCAACAGTCAGCGCCCTCACGAGGCCCGGGTCGAGAACATGGAGCACACCGTCAAGGGCGCTCGCAATACATCGGCGGCGGGCCCTTACGGGACACGCTTCGCGTGCCGATGGCAGTGCGTGAGTCGGGGAGTGCGGAGGGGGCACACGTGAGCGCGACGCGACCGGGGAGCCATGCCCGCGACCCCTCCGTTCCGGAATTTGTCAAGGTGGATGAGGCCACTGGGAGTCAGGCGGCGGGCTGGTAGGTCTGCGGGTCGTCTCGGTTGGCGGGATTGTTGATCCAGGCTGCGTCGGGCAGAGCGAGGATCTTTGGGACGGCATCTGGGGTGCTGAACCGTTCGGGGTGGGCGGCCCGCGCGGTATTCAGGACGTGGGCGCGGTCGGCGGCCTTCGCGGCGGCGAGGCCATAATGGACCTCGGCCGGCGTATGCAGGCCCAGGCCGGAGTGGTGGTGCTCGTGGTTGCAGTGGTCCCGGAACTCGTCCATGAAGGCCCTGGCGTCGCTGAGGGAGCCGAACCGGTCGGGGAAGACCGGGGCGTATTTCAGGGTCTTGAACCAGGCCTCGGAGTAGGGGTTGTCATTGGAGACCTTCGGCCTTGAGTGCGAGCGGGTGACCTCCAGGTCGGCGAGCAAGGTGGCGACGGACTTCGAGGTCATCGAGGTGCCGCGGTCGGCGTGGACCACCTCGGGGATGCCATGGATGGCGAACACTTCGCGCATCATCTCTTCGGCCAGGGGCCCGGACTCTCGGGCGTGGACGTGGACGCCGACGAGGTAGCGGGAGTAGATATCGATCATCACGTACGCGTCGTAGTAGACACCCCGGATGGGGCCTGGCAGCTTGGTGATGTCCCAGGTATAGACCTGCCCCGGTGCGGTGGCGACCAGCTCGGGGACCGTTCGGGCCGGGTGTCTGGCCTGCCTGCGGCGCTCTTTGACCAGGGTGTTCTCCCGCAGCACCCGATACATCGTGGAGACCGAGCACAGGTAGATCCCGCGGTCCAGCAGCTCGGCGAAGATCTGCAGCGGGGTGGCATCGACGAACTCGTCGCTGGTCAGCACCGCCAGCACCTTCGCGCGTTCGGTGCAGGACAGCCGGTTGGCCGGGACCATCTCGCGCGGCGTGGGTGACCCCGGGCGCTGCTGCCGGCGACTGGCTGTCGCCCGGGAGATACCGGTCAAGACCGATGCCTGCCGGGTGGGAGTCCCCTGCGCGGTGAGGTCGGCGTAGGCGCCCATCAGCGCTTCTTGCGCTTGGTCTCGAGATCCGCGCTCTCGGAGATGTCCTCCAAGAGCGCGCGTGCTTTTCCCATGATCTCCAGCGCGGTCTCGGTGCGGTCCAGGCGCTGGCGGGTCTGGTCCAGCTCGCGCCGTAACCGGGCGATCTCGGCCTGCTCCTTGCTGGGCCGGCCGACCGCCTGCCCGGGCTGCTTGCCCTGCAGCACGTCGGCATCGCGCAGCCGCCGCCACTCAGTGATCAACGAGGAATACAGGCCCTCCCGGCGCAGGTAGGCACCGCCCTGCTGCTGCTCGCAGGCCTCCTCGTAAGCGGCCAGGTGGGCTAGCTTCTGCTCGGGCGTGAACCGGCGCCGGCGCGGACCATCCGCGCGGGGATGCGAACTGCTCATGGACCCATCATCGTGGGTCGGTGATGGCTGTGAAGAGAGAGTCGAGATGCTCATCGGGGTCGTTCCTGATCTCGCCCTGCGGAGGCGGACTTGCTATGAACCACTGGTCTCAACTCACCCTGACACGCAGGGTTCCCCCGCCGGTCGATCCTGAGCTGACACGGCTGTCGGTGCGGTGGACCCACGGCGCGTTGCGAACGGTGATCGCCGTGTGGTTGATCGCGGGCCTGGTGGGCGCCTCCTACGACGCTCTGAGTCGCTACGGGCATCTGACCTGGATCCTGGTGTGGGGTGGGCGCGGCGGTGCCCTACGGGTCAGGATGAGTTGAGGCCGGTGGTTCATAGCAAGTCCGCCAGCGTGGGGCGTGAACCAGGAGTCCAATCATCATGAGTTCGTCTTTGATCGCGGTGCGCGACGATGGTCGTATGCCCAGTCCCGGACCTCGTTCGGGGGGTCCGACCTCGCGGAGGTCGTTCTCCTCGGCGCAGAAGCTTGACCACCTGGCCGCCTACGAGGTGGCCGTCGCCAGCGGCCTGGGCGGTGCGTACCTGCGCGAGCACGGGTTGTACTCCTCGCTGGTCAGCGAGTGGCGCCGGATGCGTGACGCAGGGGTCCTCGCGGGGAAACAACCTGGGGAGAAGATCGGGCGGCTGTCGGCCGAGCAGGCGGAGATCGCCCGGTTGCGCCGTCAGCTCGACAAGGCCGAGCGGAGGTTGGTGACGACCGAGGCGGCGCTGGTGATCATGGGAAAAGCACACGATCTCTTGGACGTGCTTACCAAGAGATCGCGGGACGACTCCGAGCACACCACGCGTTGATGGCTACCTACCGTGAGCTGACCGGTGCGGGGGTCCCGACCCGGGCCGCGGCGATCCTGGTCGGGGTGTCGCGGGCGACCGCGACCCGCCGCCCCCGCACCCCGGTGGTGACCAGGGCCCGGGTGCCGGTGAACAAGCTCACCGACGCGGAACGGGCCGAGGTCCTGGCGGTCGTGAACAGCCCCAGGTTCGTGGACCTGCCCCCGATCCAGATCTACGCCCACCTGCTCGACGAGGGCGTGTATCTGGGGTCGATCTCCACGATCTACCGGGTGTTGACCGCGAACGCGCAGATCAAGGAGCGCCGCCGGTTGGCCCGCCACCCGGCCCGGACCATCCCCGAGCTCGTCGCCACCGCCCCCGGGCAGGTCTACTCGTGGGACATCACCAAGCTCGCCGGGCCCATCAAGGGCACCTACTTCGACGCCTACGTGATGATCGACATCTACTCCCGCTACATCGTCGGCGCGCACGTGCACGCGGCCGAGTCCGCCGTCCTGGCGGCCGAGATGATGAAGGAGATCTTCGGGGTCCACGGCATCCCGCAGGTCGTGCACGCCGACCGGGGCACGTCCATGACGTCCAAGACCGTCGCGGCGCTCCTGGCGGACCTGGAGGTCACCAAGTCACACAGCCGGCCCCGGGTGAGCAACGACAACCCCTACTCCGAAGCGTGGTTCAAGACGTTGAAGTTCGCGCCCGTGTTCCCCGAACGCTTCGGCTCCCTGACTGACGCCCGGTCGTTCATGGCCGACTTCGTCGCCGGCTACAACCATCACCACCACCACACCGGCATCGGACTGAACACCCCCGCTGACGTCCACTACGGCCTCGCCGCGGCGAAGGCTGGCGAGCGGGCTCTCGTCCTGGCCGCCGCCCGCGCCCGCAACCCCGAACGATTCGCCACCAACCGCGATCCGAAGATCCTGGCCATCCCACCGACGGCCTGGATCAACCAACCCGCCGACAACACCGGCATCGAGCTAGCCGCCTAACACCCACCGGCCTCAACTACCTTGACAAATTCCGATCGGCCTGTTCGCCGCCACCAACATTGACGACATCTTCGTGCTCGTGGTGCTGTTCCTCGCCTCTCGTCGGGGAAAGCCAAGACCATGGCAGATCGTCGCGGGGCAGTACCTCGGGTTCATCACCCTCGTCGTGGTCAGCGTGGTGGCCGCTTTGGGCTTGACGATCATCCCAGACTCCTGGGTCGGGCTCCTTGGGCTGATCCCTCTAACCATCGGCATCTGGACGCTCGCGCGGGGGCTACGCCGCAACCAGGCTGATGACGATGGTGAAGCAAAGATCACTGCAGTCGGGTTGTGGGGCGTCGCCGGGATCACGATCGCCAATGGTGCCGACAACATCTCCCTCTACACGCCGATCTTTCGCACCAGCGCACCCGCTGACGTCGTGGTCATGATTGGAGTGTTCCTCCTCCTCGTGGCCGTCTGGTGCGGCGCGGGACGGCTGATCGGAACGCACGAGGCCGTCACCGATGCGTTGGAACGGGTCGAGCATTGGCTTGTCCCCGCAGTGTTCATCGGACTGGGGCTGTTCATCCTGATCGAGTCCGGCGTCGTCCTCCGGCTCTCGGAGGTCTTCGCATGACGTCGCGCGAGACCGGCCACGAGCCCGAAGCACGAGAAGTTCCCCCGCCGCGGCGCTGGCAACTCACCGTGGGAGCGTTCACGCTCGGCGCGTTGGTAGTCCTCGTCGACCAGGGGACCAAAACTTGGGCCGAAGCCACACTTACCGAGGGCGAACGCGTCCCTTTGATCGGCAACCTGTTGGGTTTGCAACTTGCCTACAATCCCGGCGCGGCCTTCTCCTTCGGCGAAGGCTCCACCCCGGTGTTCGCTCTGGCGGCCGTCGTTGCTACGGTCACCGCGGTCGTCTTCGCCTTGCGTGTCCGGCGACCTAGGTGGGCGATCGTGATCGGTGCGCTCGGTGGAGCCGCCGCCTCGCACACCGGCGACCGGCTCTTCCGCGAGCCAGGGTTTGCCCAAGGTCATGTCGTGGACTTCCTGGCATACGGCACCTGGTTCATCGGCAACGTTGCGGACATCGTGATCGTCGCGGTCGCGATCACCGGAGTGCTCCTCATGCTCCGCGAGCGGCCCGGCGAGTGACGCCGCTTTAGCGAACACAGCGGCAGCATCGGAGAGTTCACTACTTCCCCAGGCGGCGAGATCTCCCTCGAGGTCAAAAGTTACGGCAGCTACCGGTTCCAACTGGTACCGCGT
>JAKDKI010000522.1 GCA_030453435.1 Kocuria sp. | reverse complement strand
CTCGAACCACGGCCTACATGTGAGGCGTCGTTGGACCCCTTGGCGGGGCCAGGAAGGGTTCCAACGAGACATGAGGTGCGCCCGTGGGTTCCACCGGCGCACAGAACGTGGGCCCCCTACTTCTGGCACTCCGGGCACCAGTAGAGCGCGCGGCCGTTGAGGTCCTGTCGTAAAACCGTGGTGCCGCAGTGCAGACAGGGCTGGCCGTGACGGTGATACACGTAGTTGCCGTGGTGGGGCCAAGCTTCGTGATCGGGAACACCGGGGCGGTCCACGGGGTCCGTGGTGATGATGCGCCCCACCCGTACGCCAATGTTCATGAGTGCCACGTTTTCCTCCCACAGCCCCACGAGGTCTTCGCGGCTCAGTGACGTTCCGGGTAGGAATGGATCAACCCCGCGGCGGAACAGGGACTCCGCGCGGAAGATGTTGCCGATCCCCGCCACCACGTTCTGCTCCATGAGCAACACGGCGATCGGGCGTTTGCTCTTCCCGGCCTTGGTGATGAACGGCTCGGGGTCCGCATCGGGGTCCAGCGGGTCCGGACCCAACTTGGACTCGGCGACCGCAGCTTCCTCGGGAGTTTCCACGGTGCACAACGCCGGGCCTCGCAGGTCGGCCCACCCGTGCTCCCCCACCAGCCGCGCCCGCACCGCACCCACGGGAGCAGCGGGAACGACCAACCCGGCGTCGTCGTACTCGACAGCGGTCTCCTCAGAGGACCCGGCTTCCTGCTCCCCCACCTTGCGCGGCGCGCCGATGGACGACGCCGCTTGGAACGTCTCGTCGCCGGCGAAACTCCACGCGCCGTAAATACCGAGGTGTGAGCGCAGGATCAGAACGTCAGCGGCGTCGGACGGGGCAGTGAAGCTCATGAAGAGCTGCTTGCCATGTGCGCGGGCTCCGGTGAGGGTGCGGCCGTCCAGCTGAGCCGCGCCCGGCGCGAAACGTCCCTGCGGGCTGGAGACCCGCAGGGACTGTCCCGCAAAGACATCATCGAGCTGGCGTGCCAATCGATGAACGGAATGACCTTCAGGCACGGTCAGTTCTGGGCGATGGGGCGTGCGGTGACCTGGTCGAGCTTGCCCTTGACGTCACCGGTGGTCTCGTACTCGCCCAGCTGCGCGATGCGGCGCTCGTGGCGCTCTTCGGCCGTGAATTCTTCGGCGAGGAACGCCTTAACGATCTCCAGGGCTTCTTCCTTGGAGTGCTGACGACCGCCGATCGCTACGACCTGCGCATTGTTGTGGTCGCGAGCGAGTCTGGCCGTGTCGAGGTTCCAGGCCAGTGCGGCGCGGATGCCCTGCACCTTATTGGCGGCCATCTGCTCACCGTTGCCCGACCCGCCGAGCACGATGCCCAGGGAATCCAGGCCCTGGTCACGGTCTTGCTTCACAGCCCGAGCAGCGTGGATGCAGAAAGCCGGGTAGTCGTCGGCGGCGTCGTACTCTTCGGGGCCGTGGTCCACCATGTCGTAGCCGGCGGCGGACAACTGATCGATGAAGTAGTGGGACAGTTCGAGACCTGCGTGGTCGGTGGCGATGTGCACGCGCATGAGCGGGGATTCTCCTGGATCAGGTG
>JAKDKI010000147.1 GCA_030453435.1 Kocuria sp. | reverse complement strand
AATTGGACTCGGCGGTGTTGAGGTTGTGGTTGTAAGCATCCACGCCGGCGTCACTAAGGGTCTCGGCCTGGCCGTCCTTGAGCAGACCCAGACAGGCGCAAACTTCCACTCCGGGGTGCTGTTCCTTCAGCGCCTCGACCGTTTGCGTCACCGTGTTGACTTCGCGATTGGACGGCCCACGGCCGCTGGCAACTAAGCACACCCGGCTCGCCCCGCCCTTGATGCCGTGCTGCGCCTGCTCCACAGCCTGATCGGGCGTAAGCCAGGAGTACTTCAGGATGCCCGCACCGGAATTCAACCGCTGCGAGCAGTAGCCGCAGTCCTCCGCACAGAGGCCAGACTTCAAGTTGACCAGGTAGTTCACCTTGACGGTCATCCCGAAGTATTCGCGCCGCAACCGGGCCGCGGCAGCCACCAGGTCGAGCATGTCCTGGTCGCTGGTTTCGAGCAGTTGGAGCGCCTCTTCGGGGGTCACCGGCTCGCCGTTGAGCGTGCGATCTGCGAGATCATTAAATTTCTTGAACACCGTTCAATTATTGAACGGTGTTCAAATTTGTCAACCCGACACCGCCCCCCGGGTAAAGTTCGACTCGTCCCAGCCCACACTTCGAGGAGCATCATGGCCCTGTCCCGCGAGCAGATCGTGGATGCCGCGTGGGGCATTCTGCACAGTTACGGTCTGGGCGACCTCTCGATGCGTCGCCTCGCGAAAGAACTCGGAGTGCAGCCCGGCGCCCTCTACTGGCATGTGGCCAACAAACAAGAACTCCTCGGGGTGCTTGCCCAGCGCATGGTCGCACCGCTTTCCGAACTCACCTTCGACGACGCCGCTCCCCCGCTCGAGCGCGCAGCTCACCTCACCGGGGAGTTCCGTTCGTTGATTCTCGCCGTGCGCGACGGAGCCGACGTGGTCAGCGTGGCCCATTCCATCAGCCCGGAAGAACTGAACCCGGCGCCAGAACTGGCAACGCTCGTCACGGGGTCCGGGGTCTCTCGCGAAACTGCGATGGCCACGGCCCTCACCCTGATCCGCTTCACCTTGGGCTCGGTGACCACGCAGCAGACACGGGAAGCAATGGGCCTGGATACCTCGTCCTCGGAGGCCGAATTCACCGCGGGCGTGGAGTTGGTGCTGCACTCAAGATGACCGGCCCGAGTATCACGCTGCGCCGCCCCTCCCCGAAGGATGCGCGAACGCTTGCCACAGCCCGCGGGCACGGCGTTTCTACGAACGCAATGGCTTCACGGTCGATGGCTCCGAGGGGGCAACTCTGGGTATGACCACGGTGCGGATGGTGCGCTGAATACCCGCCGCAGGAGTTCCGGGACGGACCGGTTGATCCGCCCCCGGGGATATTTTTTAGCGTTAAACCATGAGTGCTCCACCGATAACCTTGCGACACCCCGAACCAACCGACGTTGAGCCGCTGGCCGACGTTCACTTGCGGTGCTGGCAGGAGACGTACGCGGGTCAATTGCCCCACGCGTTCTTCGGAGACACCGCGTGGGAATCCCGGCGCCGCACTTGGCAAGCCATCGTGAACAACCACGGCCAGGACATGTTCCCGTGGGTCGCGGAAGCGGACGACCACGTCATCGGGTTCTCCATGGCCGCCCACCCCCAAGAAGAAGATGACGTGCGGGACTTCCAGCTATTCATGCTTTACGTCCTGAAGGAATTCCACGGCACCGGCGCGGGACAAGAACTCATGGACGCTTCACTGGGGGATGAGCCGTCACAATTGTGGATGGCCAAGGACAACCCACGGGCACGCAGGTTCTACGAAAAGAACGGGTTCGTAGCGGATGGCGCTGAACGGATCGATAGCTCCTCCAACGGCCTGAAGACCATTCGTATGGTGCGCTAGTCGGTGCCTTCTATGACGACACTGCTCGGCTCCCATCCGAGCTACTCACCCGCGGCCTCGTAGCCCGGTACCAACCGGTGAAGAGAAGCACGATCAGCAGCACATCCACCGCATCTCCCCCGTAGTACATGAGCTGCGCCCCGAACTGGCCGTCAGCCAGCTCTACACCCGCGGGCGGGTGGGCATACAACCACTTGGCCAGGATCGAATGCGCAGCGATGAACGCTATGAGGACCCCGGCTCGAAGCTTGAACGGTGCTCTGTGTGGGTCTGGATCCAGCCCCACCAAGGAAGCGGTGAAGACATAGCCCGCTAGAAATATATGCGCGTGAACCAATGCATGCACCCACACCGATCCGTGCATGGCGTGGAACAGGGGCGTTGTGTAAAGCACCCACAAGCCGCCTGCGTTCAGAACTGCTGCCACCACGGGGTGCGTGATCACCCGCACGTACGGCGAGCGCAGTACTCGAACCACTGCGCGCGCCCTCCTCACGGACAGGCCCCGCAGGACCACGCTCACCGGGGCTGCCAACACCAACAGCAGCGGCGCGATCATCCCCAGCAGCAGATGCCCCACCATGTGCGCGGTGAAAGATCCGTGAGCGGCCTGGGCCAATGGGCCTGCCAGGCTCGCGGCAACGCATGCGAGCCCCAGGTATAACAGAATGGGCCGGTGTAGGGGCCACGCGCTCCGATGCCGCCCAGCCCATAAGAACCAGGCGTACCCGGCGGCCGCGATCAGCAGCAGCGCTACGACTAACACCTCGAAGACGAACCACCCGTCCAACGATGTGACCGGTGAGGATGAGGAATCGTGAGTGTGCATCGAACTGCTCAGCGGGCGCGGCGGGCGGGGCTGGTCAACCGCAACACCAGCCAGCCGACCGCCATAAGCACGAGTGCGGAACCGATCCACACGACGTCGTACATCAGCAGGTCCACGCCGTATCGAATTTGGTGGATACCGAGAATCTTATGGTTGAGCACGCCGTCCAGCAGTTGGAACGAGCCGGCGCCCAGCACCACCGCTCCCACCCAGCGTTTCCAGTTCACGCCTCCGCGGCGCCGGATATCAGCCAGTAGGAACAGGCCCCACACCGTGATGAACCAACCGAAGGCGTGGAAAAGCCCATCGGCCAGCAACGCAACCTCATGGGTGGACAGGTCGTAGAAGTGGTGCCACTGCAAGCCCAGATGGAAGATGAACAGGTCGACGATCGAGGCCGCGATGCCACAGCCGAATAAGAATCCCGAGAGCACGATCCTTTTGCCTGGCCGCCGCTCGTCCCGGGTGTCGACGACGCCGCTGCGTTCCGTTTGCGCGCGCCCCTCTGCGTTCGGCTCAACGGTGGACATGCCCCTCACTCCTCAGCGCGATATTCGTCAGTTGTTCTCATTGTTCAACCATTCAGCAAGCTGATCAATAGGTCGCGACCCGAATGACGCACCCGGAATGACAACCGGGGATTCGGCAGGTAATAAAACGTCTAACAACCTGCCCGACCAAGGGAAACTCCCCGAACGACTGGGATCCACACTAAATTTGAACCATGCCCACACCTGACGACGCCCCCAACGTGGCGAACCCGGATTACTGGCAGTTCGCGAACGCCGCTGCGTCGCGCATCTCCCAGGAGTTTCCGGAATCGGACGTCACGGCCAACCGCCTGTTCGTCACGCTGTTCCGGGCATCCTCCTCCGTGATTTATGACTTCGAGTCATCCATCCACCGCCCCGCTGGAGGCACGTGGGCCAGTTACCGCATGCTGTTCGCACTCTGGGTTGCAGGCCCGCTGACACCGCATCGCGCGGCGGAACTCATGGGCATGAGTCGTGCGGCGGTTTCGAATCTCGCGGGAAACCTGGAGTCCAAGGGGCTACTGGTCAAGCAGGCGTCCGAAGATGACGGCCGCTCGTTGATCCTGCACCTGACCGAAACGGGTCAGAGCAAGATCCAAGAGATCTTCGCGCTGCAGAACTCCCGCGAGAACGACTGGAGCCAAGCTCTCACCGAACAGGAACGCGAACTCCTCATCAGTCTGCTCGACAAGATCATGGACCACCGTACGGTTATCGGCGCCAAGACGCGTAAGTAGCACCCCGGCAAGCCGCTCTCGGGCTAGGACGTCACCGCAGCATTTGCGTCCGTTCGTGCCACCATGCGCTCCGCCAGTCGAATCACGGACGCGTCGACGATCTGCGCCCCGTGCCGGAAGGATCCCCGCTGCTCCGGGGCCGCCTCCACCACGCTGCGAGCCCAGTCGAGTTTGTCCGGTTTGGGGAGGAAGCCCTCCTTGATGACAGCCATCTGGGAGACGTGCACGCCGCCCTTGGCATTGAAGCCAGAGCCGGAGGCATCCAGCGTCTCTCCCAGCAAGCCCTCCAGATTTTCGACGTCCAGGAAGATGCCGTCGACTGCAAAAATACCATTGACCTTGGCGTGCAGGAGCGTCTGCGAGCGCACGTGCAGCGAAATATCGCGCAGCGCACCATTGCACTTGCGACTCGTGAGTCCGCCCAGGTTCCCGATCAAGTCCTCGGAGCCCCACACCAATCCGACGACGCCGCTCGCGCCGGCAACCTCACCCAGGGCCAGAGCACCCTGGGGAGAGTCGATCGACGCCACGACTTCATAGCCGGACAGCCCCGCAATCTGCTGAGCGGATTCGACCTGTGGGACGACCACGCGCCGATAGGTTGTGGTTTCCAACGCCTGCAGATCCGCGGTGTGCTCATCGGTGCCGACCGGGTTCACCCGGATCACCGTGCGCGCCGGATCCAACGGGCATTCCAGGATGCACTGGCGTGCGAACTCCTTGTCCCGTGGCAGCACGCCGTTATGGAGGTCCAGCACCACCACGTCCGCCGCCTGTGCGGCCTCAGCGAACTGCTCGGGCTGATCGGCGGGTACGACAATCCATGCCGGTCCATTGAGGGCGTGAGTCTGAGTCATCGGTGGTATCTTCTGAGTGTGGCGTAGGTCTCGTCCACCGAGTATGCAGCGCAAAACCGGATAATGGAATAACTATTCCATTATCCGGATTGTGGAAACACGCGGAATTAGCGGCTCAGCAGCAACGCTTCTCCTTGACCACCACCACCGCACAGGGACACTGCGGCCTTGCCGGAACCACGGCGCGCCAGCTCGAGTGCCGCGTGCAAAGCCAGGCGAGCACCGGACGCACCAATCGGGTGACCCAGGGCAATGGCACCGCCGTGAATGTTGGCCTTGTCCAGAGGAATCCCCAAGTCATCGACCGATTGCACGGAAACGGCCGCGAAGGCCTCATTGATCTCCACGAAGTCCAGCTCGTCCACGGACCACCCGGCGCGCTCCACGGCGTGCTCGATGGCTCGCGAAGGCTGCGAGTGCAACGACGTATCCGGCCCCGCAACCTGACCCGGCTTGCCCACCACGGCCAGCCAGGACAGACCGTGCTCCTCGGCGTAGGCGCGCGTCGTCAGGACAACGGCAGCGGCGCCGTCGGAAATAGGGGACGAATTACCCGCTGTAATGGTGCCGTCCTTGGTGAAGGCGGCACGCAACTTGCCGAGACCCTCGGCCGTGGACTCGGGGCGAACGCCCTGATCCTCGGACACGGTGACCGGGTCTCCCTTGCGCTGCGGGATCTCCAGCGGGGCGATCTCGTCCGCGAAGACTCCCGAGGACTGCGCTTCTCCCGCCAATTGGTGGCTGCGCGCGGCAATCTGATCCTGCTGCTCGCGGCCGATCGAGCGCTCGGAATTGCCGGTCTCGGTGAGCTCACCCATCGCGACGCCCAGAGCGGCATCCACCAGACCGTCGTTAGCCAACGAATCAGCCAGCGTCATATCCCCGTAGGGCTTGCCCTTGCGGGAGCCGAGCGCGAGGTGAGGCGCGTTGGTCATGGACTCCATGCCACCGGCCACCACCACAGACGCTTCACCCGCGCGAATCATCCGGGCCGCCTCGGTCACCGCGACCAAACCGGACAGGCACACCTTGTTCAGGGTCATGGCGGGAACGTTCATGGGAAGACCCGCCTCCACAGCGGCCTGCTTGGCCGGATTCTGGCCATTACCGGCCTGCACCACGTTGCCCATGTACACGTAATCCACGGTCTCGGGCGAGACGCCCGAGCGCTCCACCGCGTGCTTGATGGCGTGCGCGCCCAGATCCACAGCGCTCAGAGACGCCAGCGCCCCCATCAGCTTGCCCTGCGGCGTGCGCGCCCCGTTGACGATCACAACATCATTGGCGTTCTCGGTCATTTGTCCTCCT
>JAKDKI010000146.1 GCA_030453435.1 Kocuria sp. | reverse complement strand
TGGGACCCATGTCCGGGTCATCGCGCAACAGCTGCGCCTCGTGCTCGATGAGGTCCGTGAGTAGGTCGATGTTGGTGTCGTAAGGGACCGGGATGTCCAGGACGCAGCGGGCCCAGCCCTGGGACTGGTTGCCCACGCGCAGGATCTCGCCGTTGCGCACGTGCCACAGGGTGCCCTTCACATCGCGGACCTGGGTCACTCGCAGACCCACGCTCTCCACCGTGCCGATGGCTTCGCCCAGGTCCACGGAATCGCCGATACCCAACTGGTCCTCGGCCACCATGAAAATCCCGGACAGGTAATCCTTCACCAAGGATTGCGCGCCGAAAGACAAGGCAACACCGGCGATACCGGCAGAGGCCAGCACCGGCGCAATGTTGAAACCGAGCTCCGCAATGATCATCAGGATGGCTACGGCCCAAATGACAATCACAGCCACCGACGACAGTACGGATCCCACGGTGGAGGCTCGCTGCGCCTGACGGTCCGAGGCCAGCCCGGCATCGGCGACCCATCGGGCCTTCCCATTGTCGATTTTGCGCACGATGCGAGAGCGCGATCCACGCGCAATTCCCCGGGTGACATTGCGAATCACCAACCGCAACACGGCGGTCAGGACCAATGCGCCCAGGAAAATCAGGAGCACACGGAACGGTGCATCCAACCAAAAATGCCAATCAAGCAGTTTCTCTTCCATCGAGCACTAGATTAACCGCCCCGGTTGAATGGACCCTAAGCGAGCCTTAGAGCCACTTCTTGGCCTTGAAAATCACGTAGAGCACCACACCCACGCCCAGCATCAAGCCCAGGGCCATGGGGTAGCCGTACTGCCACTCCAGCTCGGGCATGTGCGCGAAGTTCATACCGTAAACGGAACCCACGATGGACGGAGCGAACAGGATGGCAGCCCAGGATGAGATGCGCTTCATTTGCTCGTTCTGTTCCATCGCAGCCTCGTTCTGCCGGGCCGTGGTCAGCGTGGAGTCCAAGGTCATGGCGTCGGCCAGCGAGGATCGCATGGACTCGAGCTTGTTGTTCACCACGATCACGTGGTCCAGCACATCGCGCAGCCGATGTTGGAGCTCCACGTTGGTGCCGTATTTCTGGAACCCCGCAAAATACTGGTTCATCACGGTGTTCAGCGGTGATACCCCGCGGTGGAAGTCATTGACCTCGCGTGCGAGCTCGTAAATGCGCTGGGACACGTGATGCTCGCCGGCAAATAGGGCGTCCTCAATCTCGTCGATGTCGTTCTCAAGACCGTCGAGCACCGGGAAGTAATCGTCCACGATCTGGTCGAACAGGGCGTAGAGCACGCCGTCCCCGCCCAGCCTGATCAGCTCAGCCTCACCTTCCACGCGCTCGCGGACTCGCGTGACGCCCATGGATTCCGAGTGGCGGATGGTGATCACGAAATTGGGCCCGGTGAAAATGTGGATTTCGCCGATGTCCACGGTCTCGTCATGATCGTTGTAGACCGCGGGCCGCAGCACGGTGAACAGGGTGTCGCCGTAGCGCTCGATCTTGGGCCGCTGGTGCGCCTGAATGGTGTCCTCGACCGCCAGCTCGTGCAACTTGAAGTGCTCCGCCAGCGACTTCACCTCCGCCGCGCTGGGCCGGTACAGCCCGATCCATGCGAGCACCGACTCCTTCTGGCCGTCATCGGTGGTCCCGCATTCCTCGTCCAGCTGTCGCAACAACCGGTAGGTTTCCTGCAGGTTGGACGGGGTCTCGATCCGCTGCCCGTTGCGGTAAATGGCGTTGTCCACGATGCTCACCCGCCCATTATCTCCGCTCACCTTTTACTCGCGACAACGGGCGGGGTCGGGTGGCTCGGCGGGTACGACGCCGCTCGCTCCCGGTCAGTAGACTCGTCACCATGAGTTTGGCTTTCGATTCCAGGGTGGGCGCGTACGCGCTCATCGTCCATGACCAACAGGTTCTGTTGACCCATTGGAATCCGCGACGCGCTGATTTCGACGGCGCGTGGACCCTCCCCGGGGGCGGTATGGAACCCGGTGAGCAACCGGAGACCACCATGCTGCGCGAGGTTCTGGAGGAAACCGGGTACACGGTGGCTACCGACACCATGCTGGGAGTGCACAGCAGGTGGATGTCTCCCGAGCAGCGACTGGACGGCAACCCCCGGGAATATCACGCGTGTCGGGTTCTCTACACCGCGCACGTGGTGGACGGTGAACTGACCGTTGAAGAAGATGGATCTTCCGACGACACCCGGTGGGTTCCCCTGGTGGAGCTCGACGAACTCGACCGCCTGGATTTGGTGGATCAAGCCCTGCGATTGGCTGGCCTGGGCACATGGGTCGACCAACCAGAAGAACAACCGAGCCCCGTGGTCGAGCAGGACATCGAAGAGTGACCGTTGAGCACAGCACGGGTGCTCCCCACAGCGCCCCTCTGAATAGCCGCAGAGTAATGAGGACCCGCTCGAGAACACGCCAAGTTGGTCTGCTCGGGATCGCTCTGACAGGGTTGCTCGCGCTCAGTGCGTGCGACAACGGAGGTGAGAGCTCCGCACCGGGAGATATGGCACCCGAGCCGGCCGCGGCGGCGTCGTCACCGGGAACGAAAGATGGCAGCGCCGTGAAGATTGCCACGGGCGTGAGCGACCAGACCCGCGTGGTGGCGCACATGTACGCCCAGCAACTGCGCAACCAGGGGATTGGCGCCGAGGTCGTTGATGTCGGGCGTGACCGGAATGAACTGTTCGACGCGCTGCAGGCCAAGCAAGTGCATGTGTTCCCGGATTTCACCGGTGATCTGTACGTGCACGTGGCGGAGAACGAAACCCCGGCGTCGCCATCGAACACGCCTACGCCTGCGCCCACCGCTTCCGAGGGTCCGGGATTCATTGGTTCGCTTGCCCAGCTGCTTGGGTTCACCGGCGAGACCGGGCCCTCCGGGGATGACGTCTACGACGCGCTGCCCGACTCGATGCCCAGGGGGCTGCAGATTCTTAATCAAGGCCCGGCGGAAAACACCGATCGATTCGTGGTGGCTCCCGCGACTGCCGTGGAGTTGGAACTGGACGATCTGACCTCGGTGGGGGAGCAGTGTTCTGACATGGCGGTCGGTATGCCGGGCAATTACGCGGATTCTGACCAGGGCGTGAAGGGGTTGGAAAGTTATTACGACTGCCAGCCGAAATCCGCTCCGGAGATTGTCGACTATGACGAGCGGGTGGATGCGCTGCTCAACAACGAGGTGCAGGCCGCGGTGCTGCCCGAGTCCTCACCCGTGATCGACGATGACGATCTGCGGGTGCTCGACGACCCGAATAATCTGTACCGCCCGGAGAAGCTCGTGGCAGTGGCTTCGGAAGGGCTCACCGGGGGCGCCGTCTCCGCGATCAACGGCATCACGACCAGTGTTCGCACCGGAGACCTGGCCATGATGACGCGCTTGGTCAGCGGCGACAATCCGGAGATGACACCCGAGGAAGCGGCAGCATTTATCAGGGAACAGCCCCGCTAAATTTGCGTGGCAGCGCCATGACGGACGAGTAGTGTTGCCCTCATGGCAATGGTGAAGCAATCCGACAAACTGAAGAACGTGCTCTACGACATCCGCGGTCCCGTGCTGGACCAAGCGGAAAAAATGGAGGCGGCGGGACATCGCATTCTGCGACTGAACATCGGCAACCCCGCGCCCTTCGGTTTCGAGGCGCCGGACTCGATCCTGGTCGACATGATCAAGAACCTGCCCAACGCCCAGGGTTACTCGGACTCGCGCGGTATCTACTCCGCCCGCACCGCCGTGGTGCAGTACTACCAGACGCGCGGCATCATGAATCTGGACACGGATGACGTCTATCTGGGCAACGGTGTATCCGAAATGATCACCATGTCCTTGCAGGCGCTGTGCGACACCGGTGACGAGATCCTGGTGCCCTCCCCGGACTACCCGCTGTGGACCGCATCGGTTGCGCTGTCCGGCGGCACCCCCGTGCACTACCTGTGCGACGAGGAGAATGGCTGGAACCCGGATCTCGAAGACCTGGAATCCAAGATCACCTCCCGCACCAAGGGCATTGTGGTGATCAACCCCAACAACCCCACCGGCGCTGTGTACTCGCGCGAGACCCTCAAGAAGATTGTGGAGATCGCCAAGAAGCACGAGCTCATCCTCTTCGCGGACGAGATCTACGAAAAGATCACCTACGACGACGCCGAGATGATCAACCTGGCTTCACTCACCGGCGAGGACGTCCTGTGCCTGACGTATTCGGGCCTGTCCAAGGCGTACCGGGTGGCCGGCTACCGTTCCGGCTGGTTGGCGATCACCGGCCCCAACTGGAAAGCGGAGTCCTACATCGAGGGCATCAAGCTGCTGGCCAACATGCGCATGTGCGCCAACGTGCCTGCGCAGCACGCGATCCAGACGGCACTGGGCGGGCACCAATCCATCAACGACCTGATTCTGCCCGGCGGCCGCCTCAAGGCTCAGCGCGATCTGGCCTACAAGAAGCTCAACGAGATCGACGGCGTTACGTGCCAGCAAGCACATGGTGCTCTTTACTTGTTCCCGAAGTTGGACGTGGAGAAGTTCGGCATCGAGGATGACGAGCGCTTCGCCCTGGACCTGCTCAAGGAACAGAAGATCCTGCTCAGCCACGGCACTGCGTTCAACTGGGGCGAACCGGACCACTTCCGCTTGGTGACCTTGCCCGCAGTGGAGATGCTCGATACCGCTCTCGACCGCCTCGGCGAGTTCCTGTCCGGGTACCACCAGTAGGCGGTACCGCCCCGGGCCGTTACTCCTCCGACGCCGCTTGCTCTCGAGTTTCTTCACGCCGGGCGCGGGCGGCGTCGAGCCGTTCCCGAGCACCGTCCAGCCACTTCTCGCAGCGGGTGGCTAGTGCTTCACCGCGCTCCCACAGCTGCAATGACTCTTCCAGGGTGGTGCCGCCCGTTTCGAGCTTGGAGACGATTTCCACGAGTTGCTCGCGTGCTTGTTCGTAGCCGAGCTGATCGATGTCGGACAGGTCCGGTGCGGCGTTGTCCGAGGACTGGTTTTCCTTGGCCATGATGGTCCTTTCTGAAGCAGTGCTGTTGGGGGAGCTGGTTAGTGTTCGCCGGGATGGCGTTTGCTGGCTGTGTCTACGGTGACGCCCAGTTCGCCGGAGGCAAGGCGCACGGCAAGCTGTTGTTTGGTCTTCACGGAATCCGATTCGGTGACCACGTGCCCGTCATTGGTCTGGACCACGGCGTACCCGCGATCCAGAGTCTGCTGAGGGGATAGGGCACGGACGCGCGCCCGCATTTGGGTGACCGCGTCCTGTGCACGAAGCGTGGCCGTGTTGACCGCGGACCACGCCCGGGAGCGCCAGCGGTCCAGATCTTCTTCCCGCACCAGGATCATGCCGTCCGGTTGGGAGAGCACCGGGCGGGTGCGCATGGACGCCAAGCCCTGCTGTTCGCGCTCGACGAGGGTGGTGACCGCCCGGTCCAGGGCGGCGCGGGCCTGGCCGATCCGCAGCCGTTCCTCTTGAACGTCCGGCACCACGCGCTTCCCGGCATCCGTGGGGGTGGAGGCGCGCACATCCGCCACGTAATCCAACAGCGGTTGATCGTTCTCGTGGCCGATCGCGCTGACCACGGGGGTGTTCGCGGCAAAGACGTTGCGGATCAAGGACTCGTCGCTGAAGGCCAGAAGGTCTTCGAATGCGCCGCCGCCGCGGGCAATCACGATGACGTCCACGTGATCCAACTGATCCAGTTCCGCCAGCGCGGCGCTCACGGCGAGTGCGGCCACATTGCCCTGCACCGGAACTTCGCGGATCTCGAACTGCACACCCGGCCAGCGCAGGGACGCGTTACGCACCACGTCTTTCTCGGCATCCGAATTGCGGCCCGTGATCAACCCGACGCACGAGGGCAACACGGGCAGCGGTTTCTTGTGGCGGGGGTCGAATAGCCCCTCATCCGCCAACGCACGGCGCAACCGTTCGAGACGTTCCAACAGATCGCCCAGGCCCACGGGGCGGATGCCGCGGCCGATCATGGAGAGGCGCCCCGTTTTGGCATAGAAGTCTGCCTTGAGGTTCACCACCACGCGCATGCCCTGTTCCAGGGGCCTCTGTAGCGCAGCCATTTCCTGGCCGAACAGGGTGACGGA
>JAKDKI010000521.1 GCA_030453435.1 Kocuria sp. | reverse complement strand
CGGCCTCGACCGTGGGCGGCTCGCCCGGACGCAGCTTGCGGTAGATGTCCAGCAGGGCGTCGTCGCGGGTCTCGGTCGCGTCCTTCTCGAGGGTCGCGCGGATCGAGTCGAACTCGCCGAACTCCTCGAGGATCTTGGACTCGGTCCAGCCCAGCGCCTTGAGCAGCACGGTCACGGACTGCTTGCGCTTGCGGTCCAGACGGACGCCCACCTGGTCGCGCTTGTCGATCTCGAGCTCGAACCACGCACCGCGGGAGGGGATGATCTTCGCCGAGTAGATGTCCTTGTCGGACGTGCGGTCCTGGCCCTTCTCGAAGTAGGCACCGGGAGAGCGCACGAGCTGGGAGACGACGACGCGCTCGGACCCGTTGATCACGAACGTGCCCTTCTCCGTCATCAGCGGGAAGTCGCCCATGAACACGGTCTGCTGCTTGATCTCGCCCGTGTTGTTGTTCATGAACTCGGCCTTGACGTACAGCGGCGCCGAGTAGGTGGCGTCACGGTCCTTGCACTCGTCCATGGTGTACTTCGGGTCGTAGAACTCCGGCTCCGAGAACGAGAGGGACATGGTGCCCTGGAAGTCCTCGATCGGGGAGATCTCCTCGAAGATGTCCGAGAGCCCGGACGTGGTGGACACGCTGGTGTCACCGGTCTCCTGGGCCTCGACCACGCGGGCCTGCCAGCGCTCGTTGCCCACCAGGCGGTCGAAGCTGTCGGTCTGCAGCGCGAGCAGGTTGGGGACGTCCAGCGGTTCGTGGATCTTCGCGAAGGAGACCCGGCGAGGAATGTTGTCGCTCGTGGGGTGGTTGGCGGAGACGTTCGTATCGGTGCTCGAGGCGACCAAGATGTGATCCTTCCACAGACATGCAGTGAATACGCGAGGTTCCCGGGGAGAGAAAAAGGGGCCGGTGACGAGGACTGTCGACAACCGCCCCTGCGGCGCCCACCGCTATATGAAGGCACGCATGCATAAGGGACAACGCAAAGCACTAGCTTAGGGCACTCCCGGCGTGTTGTCCACACCCGTGCTGGACGAATGCCCGCCCGGGCCGTAAGATGCCCGGCCGCCGCTCAGGCGACGCCGTTGGCGCGCGCCTGATACGCCGCGCGCTGCGCCCCGAGGCGCCAGGGGTCGCCGTGTCCGGGCAGCACGACCGTGGCCCGGGTGGCCGCGATCGCGTCCAGGGACGCGAGAGCCATCTGTGCATCTGCGGTGGCCGCGCCGGCCACGACCCGGGGCCCGGTGAGCCCGGTGTAGGGGTCGAGGGTCACCAGCGCGTCCCCGGAGAGCACGGCGTCCGCGTCGGGGACGTGCAGGGCGCAGTGCCCGTAGGTGTGGCCCGCGGTGAGGACGACCCGTGGACTGCCTGGAACGGGAACCGTCTGGCCCACGGCGAGGGACCGGGTGACGGTCACTCCCTTCACACCCGCTGCTCCCCCGGCGAGCATCGACACCAGCACCGGAATGGCCCGGGGGTGCCTCAGTGGGTACAGAGCCGTGGGGCTCTCGTGCGCGTAGCTGTAGGGGTGCGCCGCGAGGTGGCGCTCCCTCTGGTGGGCGAACACGGGGACGCCGAGCCGCTC
>JAKDKI010000145.1 GCA_030453435.1 Kocuria sp. | reverse complement strand
CTTCTGGTCATCGGCCTTCTTGTCCTCCGCCTTCTTCTTCTCGGCGGACTGGTCGGCCTTCTTGGAAGCCTCCGGTGTAGCTGTGTCGGAGGGCGAAGCGGACGGCTTGGCGCTCTTGCTCGCGCCGTTAGTGGGCGAGGAGCTGGGGTCGGACTGCGGGGTGACCACAACGCCGGGAACGGGTGTGGCCTCGTTGGAGTCCATGGGCATGATGACGATGGCCGTGGCCGTTGCGCCGAGTGCCGTCAGGATTACCGCGTTCCGAAGCGTTTTCATGCTTCAAGTCTGATGCGAGACGATGAAACCACCGTGAACCGGATATGAGGAAACTCTCATAATCGGCTCTTTTGGGTCTTTTGAGACTATGACTCCTGGGGATCCACGAGCTTGTAACCCGCTCCTCGAACGGTCACGAACCGGTCCGCCCCTATTTTCTTACGGAGGTACCGCAGGTAGACCACCACCACGTTGGACGCGCCGTCGTAGTCGTATCCCCACACCCGGGACAGGATGATCTCCTGGGTCAGCACCTGGTTGGGGTGTTCGAGGAACAGCGAGAGCAGCGCGTATTCGCGGCTGGACAATTCCACCTCACGCTTCTGCGCACCGGTACCCACCGTGGCAACCCGGGTGCGGAGGTTCAAGGAGAGGTCCCCGAATTCGCGAATCTCCTGGGTGGGCTGGGTGGCGGTACCGCCGTTGCGTTCACGAGCGCGCAGTTTGATGCGTGCGAGTAACTCCTCGAAGCGGAAGGGTTTGGCCAGGTAATCATCAGCCCCGCCCTCGAGCCCGTGCACGGTGTCCTCGACCGAATCCCGGGCGGTGCACATGAGCACGAGGATGTCCGTTCCCATGTCCCGCAGTGCCCGCAACACGGCGAAACCGTCCATGCGAGGCAACCCCACGTCCAGGACCAACAGATCGAACTCCCCGCTGCTTGCGTAGTCCAGCGCCGTGATGCCGTCCTCCACCACGGTGGGCGTGTAACCGTGAGCCTTGAGACCGCGGGCCACGAAACGAGAAATCCGGGGTTCGTCCTCGGCAATCAGAATTCGCATGTCAGCGCTCCTTGGGATCGATCACGTGGGTGTTGTCCTGCGGGAATATGATGGTGAACGTGGAACCGTGGCCGGGCCTGGAAGTGAGGCTCACGGACCCACCGTGGGCCTCGGCAATGGCCTTAACGATGGCCAGTCCCAGACCCGAGCCCGATTCGCCCCCGCTCTCGGAGACGCGGGCGAAACGTTCGAAGATCCGTGCCTGGTCCGCCCCGGCAATTCCGATGCCTTCGTCGCGGACCCCCACCATGATCATTGACTGGCCGGACAAGGTCATGTGCTGAACTTTCAGCTCGATCTTCGTATTCGGTTCGCTGTAACGCACCGCGTTGGCCGCCAACTGCACGACCGCCTGCGTCAGTCGATCCTCATCCGCCCGGGCCACCACGTCTGTGCCGGAATCAAGCAGCCACTCGCGCGGTCCCAGGTGCTCGATCCGGGAGAACGCAGTTCGGGCGAACTCCGCCATATTGACGTCCTTGAACTTCACGAAGTCCGGTCGCCCGGTCTTGGCCAGGGTGGACAGGTCAGTCACCAGGCTGTTCATACGGTCCAGTTCATCCAGGGCAATTTCGTGCCCTTCGGCCACGTCCGCGGGGTCCTCGGGGTCGGTGGTTTCCAGCGTGCCTCGAACAATGGTCAACGGCGTGCGCAGCTCGTGGGAGACATCAGACATGAATTGTCGCTGATGCGCGTAACCCTCTTGGATGCGCTCGAGCATGCGGTTGAAGTTCTGGGCGAGTGCGGCGACGTCGTCCCGGGTGCCCGGGTCGGGAACGCGGCGTTCGAGGTCGTAAATGGTGATTTCCCGCGTGGCATCGCGCAGGTCACCAATGGGACGCATGAGCTTGCCCGTCACGACCAGACCGACCAGGGCGGAGGCCAGCAGCGTGGCCAGGCTGACCACGGTGTAGGTAATGGCCGAGGTCCAGATCTGATCGCGCTGACTCTGGATCTTATTGGCCGCCACGAAGATTCCGGGGGTTTCGTCGCTGTACAGGTCCACGGAGGCAATTGCGGCCGGTACCGCCTCGCCGTCGACCGACAGGTCGGTGAAGATGGTCTGCCCGGGTTGATGCGCGGAAAGGATCTGCTCGACCGTCTCCGGGTGGCCCAGTTCGAAAGCCTGTCCCTGGGGCTTGAACTGCGGCCTGTCGTCGAGGAATGCGAGGAACGCCTCGTGTTCACCGGGAACCGCGGTCTGAATTGCGGCGTGCATCAGATCCTCGGTGCTTTCGTCCTCCCCCACCTCGACCTGCCGGAGCTCGGCAATCCGCTGGAACTCGTCGACTTCCTGCAACAATTCCGCGTTGACTCGGTCTTCCAGAACTGAAAATTGCACGTAATAGCTGACGAATCCCGCGATCAGCAGCCCGCCGGCCATGAACGCGAGCATCGTGGACAGGATGCGAACACGCACGGACCGCGCAGATAGGTCCTTGCTGAGTGGGCCGTTCACTGTCACCTTCCGATGCGTCGATGCCGAGGGCAGCGCGCATCACACCCGCCGGGCAGCGGTTACTCCGTGGCGCGTCCCCGTTTCCAATATCCCATGAACGATATGTCAGTTTTCCGAACCCCGTGTGAGACACACATGCGTCGCAACGATTTCACGGCCGATGATTCCGCGGCCAGGAACCAGTACGGACCTTGTCCGGCGGCATCCGCGGTGGCCCACACGAAGTCACCGCTCTCTTCCTCGCCTTCCTCACATGACGACGCCGCGTGGCGCGCCGTCACCACATGGCCCTCCAATTCTTGCCGCAACCAGGACTCCAGACGCTCGTTGCGTTCGGAGGTGGTGCCACGGGTGAGCCAGGTCCATGTCAGTTCGGTGCCGCTCTCGAGCGTCACATGAATTTCGCCGTCGCGTTCCACGCCCCGGGACAGCACCGCAGGCCCGGCCGAGAGAGTTGCGTCACCCTCGGTGGGAACTTCCACGGCCACGTGCAGTGATTGTGGGGCGCCGGACTTATCCGCAGTGCCAGCTCTCAGCGACACGGACCGATCCACGCAGTCGACGATCGCCGCTGCCGCGGGTAGCGCCGTTTCGTCGCCGGCGACGACCACCTGATTGTTCAGAGCGCGCTGTTCATCCCAGCCGGCCCACCACGTACCTGACGCTGAGGGCACCATCAGCTGGACCGTGTCCCCGGGAGACAGTTCAGACCCCCACTTGGCACCGGGGCCCAGTCCGCCGTGGTCTTCGTCCTCGTGCACCACCACGTCGATGTCCATCTCGGGAACGTGCTCGGTGGGGTCACGGAACCCACCGGTCAACACGCGCGCGTCGCGCAGAGTATAGGTGCGGATCCAGCCGCGCTCGGACTCGGGCCGGGACAAGAACTCTTGCCGCCAGTGACTCATATCGGAGGTGTCCACAGCAACGTGCTCGCACCCCGGTGCAGGGATCAACACCTTGAAGTACGCATCCGCCCGGGGACCGGGGCCGGCCGGGCCCCACGGAAGATTCCAGAGCTCCGCGCCGGCCACGCTCACCCGTACCAGGTGCTCCCCCACCATCTCGGTACGGGTCACGCGGGTCATCACCGCTTGGATGTCAGTCATGCAGACCTTTCTCGATAGCGCTCGGTGCGTGGCTTCCCAATATCGACGACGCCGCGCGGCGAGTTCGCACCGGAACCACCAGTCGGGCGTCGGACTCCGGATCATGCAGGACCCGTGCCGCCATCCCGAAGACCCCACTGACGGTGTGGTCGGTCATGACGTCCTCGGCGGTACCGGAGGCCAGGACCGTTCCATCCTTGATGGCCACCATTCGGTCCGCGTACCTGGCAGCCATGTTCAATTCGTGCAGGACCATGACCAGGGTGATCCCGCGTTGCCTCTGCAGGTCCGCCAGGATGTCCAGGACTTCCACCTGGTGGGAGATGTCCAAGTACGTGGTGGGCTCGTCCAGGAGCAGCACGTCCGTCTGCTGCGCCAGCGCCAGCGCGATCCACACCCGTTGCCGTTGTCCGCCCGAAAGTTCCGTGACCTGGCGGTCCAGATAGCTCTCCAGACCGGTCAGTTCCACAGCCTCCGCCACGGCCTGATCATCGCTGGGACGCCACCGTCCGAACGCACCTCGATGCGGATGGCGCCCTCGGGAAATCAGGTCCAGCACGGTGACTCCCTCGGGTGCCACGGGATCCTGCGGCAGGAACCCCACGCGTCGAGCGAACTGCGTTCGCGACCACGTTCCGGTGTCCTCACCGTCCAACAGGACCTCGCCGTGACTGGGCTTGAGTTGGCGGGCAATGGTCTTGAGCAGCGTGGATTTGCCGCAGCCATTCGCTCCGACGAGCACGGTGATGGCACCACGTGGGATATCCAGGGAGATCTCGCTCAACACGGGCCCCGCGCCGTAGTCGGCCGTCAGATGCCGAACTTGCAGCGATGAGGCCCCGGGTGCGGACGCGCCCTGGGCAGGGTGCGGGGCGGGCGGCGTCGGCAAGGATGCCCTTCCGGTCGGATCCTGCGCGTCGATCAACGCGCGCTCGGAGAGTTTCATGCGTCAGCCTTTCCTCGACCGATCAGTAGCCACAACAGGACGGGGGCGCCTGCAGCCGCGGTGACCACGCCCACCGGCAGAGAGATCCCGGGGAGCGCCTCGGCGGCAATGTAGTCGGAGACGACCATGAGTAGTGCGCTCACGAGGGCCGCGTGGTGGGCCAACCCCGCACCGCCGGTGAGTCCCCGGGAAATCGGCGCGGCCATGAACGCGACGAAGGCAACCGGGCCCACCACTGACGCGGCCACCGCAACGAACACCACGGCGAGCGCAAGCGCGGTGAGCCGTACCGGGAGCACTCGAACGCCCAGCCCGGAGGCCAGTTGGTCACCGGTGCTCATGGCATCGACCGAGGGCGCTAACAGGGCGCACAGGGGCAGCAGGACAATGAGCGAGATTCCCACGAGCGCTATGTCGGTCCAGCGCGCCGAGTTGAGCGAACCGGTCAGCCATTGCAGGGCTTCTTGGGCGGCGTAGATATCCGAGCGCGTGAGCACCCCGTTGATCCCCGCAGTGGTCAACGACCCCGCGGCAACACCGGTGAGCACAAGACGCCCGATGTTCGCCCGGCTGCCACCGGCCGCCAGGATCACCGCGGCCATCAGAAGGAAAGCCCCAGCCAGGGAACTGACCGTCACTGCCGCACCGGACAGTCCACCCACGGTGATGGCAACAACCGCTGCCAGGCCCGCGCCGAAAGACACGCCCATAATGTCCGGGGACGCCAGCGGATTGCGAAGAACCCGCTGGAAGAGATGGCCGCCCAGTCCGAAGCAGATCCCCGTGAGAATCCCGAGCACCGTGCGCGGCAGGGTCACGTCCCACACGATGTAGGTCGCGGGGCCGTCATAGGTGCCGGCGAGCACGGAGATCAGGTCCGGGAAGGCCACCACGTATTTACCCAGGGCAACGCGGGCAAATGAGCAGATCAGTAATGCCAGGCACAGGACCAGGGTGACCCTGCGCAGTTTGCGGTGGGCGCGGCGTCGTCCGTTGTGGACGGCGTCGACCGTGGTTGGCAGGGCGTGTGCTTCTACGGGGCGGTTCGTCAGTGTCTGGCTCACGCGGTCACCGCTCCCCTCCGCCGGACGATGGCCACCAGCGCGGGAGCACCGATGATCACCAGAGCGATACCCACCTGAAGTTCACGGTCCGGAAGCGCGACGCGGGCCACCGTGTCCGCGAGCAACACCACCACGGGACCGGCCAACATGCACGCCGGGATCACGCGGCGGTAGGACACCCCCACGAAGGCCCGCACGGCATGGGGCACGAGCAATCCGCAGAACACGAGCGGGCCCGCCAAAGCGGTGGCGGTGCCCGCGAGCAGCACCACGGCCACACCGGCCAGGAGACGAATCAATGTGGGGTGGGCACCCAGGCCGCGGCCCAGCGCGTCCCCCAGGCTGAGGGTGTCCAGGGAACCGCCGAGCGGCCACGCAATCAGCAGTCCGATCACGATGATCGGAGCGGCCAGCAAGAGAAACGTGCCGTCGGGCCGGGAGAGGTCACCCACCTGCCACGTGCGGAAAGAGTTGAAGGTCGCCTGGTCGCTGAGCACCATGGCG
>JAKDKI010000144.1 GCA_030453435.1 Kocuria sp. | reverse complement strand
CGCACCGGTTCCGCAAGCACCCGTGTCCGTTCCCCAGGCACCCGCCCTGAGCAGCGTGTGCGAGTGGGATGACGACGAGTGGGAGTGCGACGACGACTGGGATGACGACTGAGTCCCCCGTGGGGTTAGAATGGCGCGGTGCACTCTATGCGCACACGGACTGTGAACCGGCCATCACCGGGGAGTCTTCGGAAGAACGGATCGGCCCCCAGGGGCAGTCTCAGTAGAACCGAACGGGTGGGCCCGTGACAGCCTACGAATGAGCGGCTCGCGGCGTCGTCGTTCCGAACGAGGAACGTCACGGTGCGAGTAAGCGAGGTGGTACCGCGCCACCGGCGTACTCCGTACGCCCTAGCGTCCTCGCATCCTGAATTTACTGACGTCTCAGGATGGAGCACCGTGACTGATTCACCCGTTTACCCCAAGGTAAGCACCGACCCCAACGCCCAGGGCGTCCCGTCCGCCCCGCGTTTCCCGCAGGTCGAGGAGCGAGTTCTCGACTACTGGAAGAACGACGATACTTTCCAGGCCAGCATCGACCAGCGCGAACGGGGCCAGGACGGTTCCAACGAATTCGTCTTCTACGACGGCCCTCCCTTTGCCAACGGCCTGCCCCACTACGGGCACCTGCTCACCGGCTACGTCAAGGACCTCGTGGCCCGCTACCAGACCCAGCAGGGTCGCCGCGTGGAGCGCCGCTTCGGATGGGACACCCACGGGCTGCCGGCCGAGCTCGAGGCCATGAAGCAGCTGGGCATGACCGACAAGCACGAAATCGAGACGATGGGCATCGACAAGTTCAACGATGCCTGCCGCGCTTCCGTCATGAAATACGCCACCGAGTGGCAGGACTACGTGACCCGCCAGGCTCGCTGGGTCGATTTCGACAACGATTACAAGACGCTCAATGTCGAGTACATGGAATCGGTCATGGCTGCGTTCAAGTCCCTCAACGACAAGAACTTGATCTACTCCGGCTACCGCGTGCTGCCGTACTGCTGGAAGGACGAGACGCCCCTGTCCAACCATGAGCTGCGCATGGACGACGACGTCTACAAGGACCGTCAGGACACCACGGTCACCGTGGGCTTCGAGATCCTCGACGACACCTCGTGGGCCGCCCAGCCCGACGTTGTGTCCCAGCTGGCCGGAGCGCAGGCTCTGGCCTGGACCACCACGCCCTGGACCCTGCCCACCAACGAGGCGCTCGCCGTGGGCCCGGACATCGACTACGTGTTGGTCAACGGCGGGGGAGAGCTGGCCGAGCGCCGCTACCTGATTGCCTCCGACCTGCTGGCCGGCTACGCCAAGGACCTGGGTTTCGCAGACGAGGAGGATCCCGACGCGGCCGCCCACGATGCCGTCACCGCGCACTTCACCGGCGCCCAGCTGGAAGGCGTGCGTTACCGGCCGCTGTGGGATTACTTCACGGATGCCGAACGCTTTGGCACCGGCACCGCGTGGCAGATCCTCGTTGCCGATTACGTCACCACCACTGACGGCACCGGTCTGGTCCACCAGTCCCCGGCCTACGGTGAGGACGACCAGAACGTGTGTGCCCGCTATGACATCCCGGTGGTGCTCTCCGTGGACGAGGCCGGCGTGTTCTACGACTTCTTCAAGGACGAGTCCCTGGCTTCCGGGGCGCCCCTGGCCGGGATCGCCGGACACAACGTGTTCGACAAAGAAGTGGCCCGCACCGTGATCCGTGACCTGCGTGCCCAGGACGTTCTGGTGCGTGAGTCCAGCTACGTGCACTCCTATCCGCACTGCTGGCGTTGCCGTAACCCCTTGATCTACCGCGCGGTCTCCTCGTGGTTCGTGAAGGTCACGGACATCAAGGACCGCATGGTCGCACTCAATCAGGAGATCAACTGGATCCCGGACAACGTCAAGGACGGTCAGTTCGGTAAGTGGCTCGAGAACGCCCGCGACTGGTCGATTTCCCGCAACCGTTATTGGGGTTCACCCATCCCGGTGTGGGAGTCCAGCGACCCCAATTACCCGCGCCGCGACGTCTATGGCTCGTTGGCCGAGATCGAACGGGACTTCGGCACTCTGCCGCGCAACGCGGAAGGTCAGGTGGACCTACACCGTCCGTGGATCGACGACCTCACTCGTCCCAACCCGGATGACCCCACCGGTAAGTCGGTGATGCGCCGCGTGCCGGAGATCTTGGACGTCTGGTTCGACTCCGGGTCCATGCCCTACGCACAGGTGCATTACCCCATGGAGAACCGTGACTGGTTCGAGACCCACAACCCGGCCGATTTCATCGTGGAGTACATCGGTCAGACCCGCGGTTGGTTCTACCTGCTGCACGTGCTGGCCACGGCTCTGTTCGACCGCCCGGCCTTCCGTAACGTGATCTCCCACGGCATCGTCCTGGGCTCGGACGGCCAGAAGATGTCCAAGTCCCTGCGCAACTATCCGGACGTCAACGAGGTCTTCGATCGAGACGGTGCGGACGCCATGCGCTGGTTCTTGATGTCCTCGCCCATCCTGCGCGGCGGCAACTTGGTCGTGACCGAGCAGGGCATCCGCGAGGGCGTGCGTCAGATGATGCTGCCACTGTGGAACGTTTACCACTTCTTCGGCCTGTACACGAACGCCGCCAACGGCGGCTCCGGGTACGAGGCACAGTTGCGCTACACCGCCGAGAACGTGATGGACCGCTACATTCTGGCTGAGACCGGGCGTCTGGTGTCCGAGACCAAACAGCAGTTCGACGACTACGACATCTGGTCGGCCGCCGAGAGCCTGCGCTCCTACATGGACTCGCTCACCAACTGGTACGTGCGCCGTTCACGCGAGCGGTTCTTCGACGAGGACACCCAGGCCTTCGACGTGCTCTACACGTGCCTGGAGACCGTGTGCCGCGTTGCCGCACCCCTGTTGCCCCTGGTCACCGAGGAGATCTGGCGCGGACTGACCGGCGGTCGTTCGGTGCACCTGACGGACTGGCCGGATGCCTCCCAGTTCCCGCAGGACGAGGACCTGATGACGCTCATGAACCGCACGCGCGCTATCTGCTCGTCCGGTTCCGCGCTGCGCAAGGCCCATAATCTGCGCGTGCGCCAGCCGCTGGCCGGTCTCACCGTGGCGGTTCCCGAGGGCCAGCGGCTCGCGGGAACGTTCGAGTCGATCATTGCCGACGAGCTGAACCTCAAGGGCGTGACCCTGCTGGATTCCTCGGAGGTCTCACCCGCGGACTTCGGGATCTCACAACAGCTCAAGGTCAACGCTCGGGCCGCCGGACCGCGTCTGGGCAAGCAGGTCCAGCAGGTCATCAAGGCGGCCAAGTCCGGCGACTGGTCGGTATCCGAGGACGGCGCCGTAAGCGCGGGTGACATCGCTTTGGAGTCCGGCGAGTACGAACTGGCCACGGTCGTCGACGACGCCGCAGAGACCGCCGCGCGCGCCGTCACCGTCCTGCCCGAGGGCGGCTTCCTGGTACTCGACACCGAGCTGACCGACGAGTTGCGTGCCGAGGGTGCCGCTCGCGACATGATCCGCGCCATCCAGCAGGAGCGGAAGAACGCTGATCTGAATGTCTCGGACCGGATCCACACGACCATCCATGGGGATGCGGAAACGTGTGCGGCGATCGAGGCAAATCGCGACCTCGTGGCGGGGGAGACCCTGAGCCGTGAACTGGAGGTCATTGTTACGGACGAGTCCTCGGTGACCGTGAAGGTGGTGAACTGATGAGTGACGCGTGGAACGTTTCGCCTCCTCACACAGTGGAAGAGGTGTACGCAGAACTACTCGACCGTGCGCCGGAGAACCAGATGGCACCGCGCCTGGATGCGGTCCAACGCGCCGTTGACATCCTCGGTAATCCTGAGAAGAGTGCGCCGGTCATCCACATCACCGGGACCAACGGCAAGACCTCGACCGCGCGCATGGTCGAATCCTTACTGCTGGCTCACGACCTCCGGGTGGGTCGCTACACGAGCCCGCACTTGGAAAGGGTCACCGAACGCATCAGCCTGGACGGGAAACCCGTGGCGGATGAGACGTTCGTGCGGATCTACGGGGAGATCGCCCCGTACCTGCAGCTCGTGGATACCGAACTGGCAGAGCGCGAGGAATCCCGGCTCACCTTCTTCGAGGTGCTCACCATCTTGGCGTTCGCGGTCTTCGCGGACGAACCCGTTGACGTCATGGTCCTGGAAGTGGGGATCGGCGGCAGCTGGGACGCGACCAACGTGGCGGATGCCGCAGTGTCCATCGTGACGCCCGTGGACCTCGATCACACCGAGATGCTGGGCGACACGCTGCAGGACATCGCGCTGGAGAAGGCGGGGATCATCAAGTCGGGCGGCTTCCTGATTTCTGCAGCGCAGGACCCCGCGGTGGCCCAGATCCTGCTGGAACGCGCCCAGGAGGTTGGGGCGCAGTTCCGCTTCGAGGGTGTGGAGTTCGGTGTGCGCGGGCGCACCATTGCGGTGGGTGGGCAGATCATGGCCGTGCAGGGGCTGGCCGCCGAGTACATCGATCTCATGCTCCCGTTGTTCGGCGAGCACCAGGCAGAAAACGCTGCGCTGGCCATTGCCGCGGTTGAGGCACTGCTGGGCGGGGGAGACAAACCCCTCAACCAGGAGCTTCTGGTCACCGGTCTGGGCGCGGTGACGTCACCCGGTCGGCTTGAGCTGGCGCGCAAGGCACCCCCGGTGCTGCTGGACGCCGCTCACAATCCGCACGGGCTCAAGGCCTCGGCCCAGGCAGTGCGGGAATCCTTCACGTTCGCCAAGCTCAACCTGGTGGTAGGAATCCTGCGCGAGAAAGACGTCGAGACCATGTTGCGTGTGCTCGCCGAGGAATACAGTGAGTACGAACTGGAACTGTGGTGCAGCCACTCCCGGTCCCCGCGGGCGATTCCGCCGGAGGAACTGGCTGACATCGCCGCGGACATGGGCTTCGACGAGGACATGGTGCATGCTCAGGACCGTCTGGATGATGCGATCGCCTCGGCCGTGCAGGACGCCGCCGACCGCCAGGAGTTCGACGGCGCCGTACTGATCACCGGTTCGATCACCGTGGTGGGTGAGGCCCGTGCGCTCCTCGGACTCTGATAATCACCGAGCCTCCGGGAAGGACCGAGCATGGCAAAAATGACCAAGGCCCAGCGTGAGTGGCGCCCGGGCCAGAAGAAACCCCGCCGCTCGATCAAAGCGATGTTTGCGGTGTCCGTTTTGTCGATCGAAGCATTCATCATCTTCTTCGCGACCCTGGCAGCATTCGGAATCCTCGCCCGGGACTGGGGAACCACCCAACAGTGGTTACTCGTGGGCGGAGGCGTGCTCCTCACGCTCGTGTTCCTGCTCGCGTGCGGCATGGTGCGCCGACCGGGCGGCTACGTGATCGGTTGGGTGCTGCAACTGGTGCTCATTGCCACGGGCTTCCTGCTCCCGGCCATGTTCGTCATCGGTGTGCTGTGCGCGCTCGCGTGGTGGTACGCCGTGGTCAAGGGCACCACCATCGACCGCGAGAACCGTGAGCGTGACCGGCTCCAGGAGCAATGGGAAGCCGAGCACCCGTGAGAACGTGCCTGAGTACCCGGGCCGCGGCCACCGGCCGGTAGGCTGGTCGCGGTACCTCTGACGAGAACGAAATCAAGGAGACGCAGATGACGGAACGCACCCTGGTGCTGGTAAAGCCCGACGGCGTGGAGCGCGGCCTGACCGGTCAGATCCTCGCTCGCATCGAGGCCAAGGGCTACAAGATCGTGGACCTCAAGCTCGTGCAGGCCACGCGTGACATCCTCGAAAAGCACTACGAGGAGCACCAGGGCAAGCCCTTCTTCGAGCCGCTGGTCGAGTTCATGGGATCCGGTCCCGTGGTTGCAGCCGTGGTCGAGGGCAACCGCGTGATCGAGGGCTTCCGCAGCCTGGCTGGTTCCACGGAACCGACCACCGCCCCTCCGGGCACCATTCGTGGCGACCTGGGCCGTGACTGGGGCGAGAAGGTTCAGAAAAACCTGGTTCACGGTTCCGATTCACCCGAGTCGGCAGAGCGTGAGATCGGCATCTGGTTCGCTTGATTCGCTGAAACCTGCTGAACAACGACGGCGGGGTGAGACTGGAATTGCAGTCTACCCCCGCCGTGGGTGGGACTCGCTAGGGATTGCTACACGAAGA
>JAKDKI010000520.1 GCA_030453435.1 Kocuria sp. | reverse complement strand
AGACATCCAACAGCATGAGCATGGGCACCATCACGGGCGCGAGCAGCGTCCACTGGGCCGAGCCGGAAGTGATCAGCAGGTTCATGACCGCCACGATGGCCACCACACCCGCAAACATGATCACCGGGTGCAGCCCCAGTCCGCCAATGAAGTCCGCTCCGTATACGGCCAGCACCGGTCCGATCCCCGACCATTCGAAGTACGCGGTGAACTGCGCGGCGGCAAAGAACAACACCAGAACGGGTGCCACGGACACGATGCCCTTGGACATGGCCTCCGGAATCTGGCGAGCGCGCGTCATGGTCCCAGCGGCACGGCCGTAAACCCAACCCATGACCGCGAACATCACGGCAATCACGATGCCGACGTTGAGCAACAACGGGGACATCAGGATGGTGCCATCCTCGGCGCGCAGCGGAGAACCGGGAGTGAGGAGCAAGGCCAGGTAGATCGCCATCATCACCGCGAAGGCGATGCCCGCGTTGCGCAAACCGCGCTTCTCGCGGGGCTTGAGCTTCATGTCGGAGAAGGAGCCCATGTCCTGCTCCTTGGTGTCCGTGTCCTCCTCGATCGCTTGGCCGCGCTTGGCAATCACGGTTTCCGTGACCACCGTGATGATGCCCGCCAGCACCAGGGCCGAGACGATGTTGAAGAAGTAGTTGGAGATGGGAGTGACAATCGCATTGGGGTCGATCAGGCCCGCGGCCGCTGTCGAAATGCCCGCGAGCAAGGCGTCCGACGCCGTCGGCAAGAGCGACGCGTTGAAGCCCGCCGCAACCGAGCAGAACGCGACGATCAAACCGACCACCGGCGAGCGCCCGGCGGCCTTGAAGGCGAGCGCACCGAGTGGGATGAGCACCACATACATGGCGTCCGCCGCGATGGAGCCGGTGATGCCGGTCAGTGCGAGCACGAAGGTCAGCCACTTGGGGCCCACGCGCGAGACCGAACCACGCAACGCGGCCGAAAGCATCCCGGATTCCTCGGCTACCGCGACGCCCAAGAGGATCACGACCACCAGGCCCAGCGGTGGGAACTCCACAAAGTTGATGACCGCTTCGGAGACGATCTGGCGCAAGCCTTCCGGGGAGAGCAGGCTGGTGACCTGGATGGTCTCGTCCGTGGCCGGGTTGACCGCGCTTAACCCCATGGTGCCCAGGACCCAGCTCAGCACCAGCACCACGCCGGCCAGGATGAAGAACAACCAGAACGGATCCGGCAGTTTGTTGCCCACCCATTCGATCCAGTTGAGCACTCTCAGGAGTGCGCCGTCGCCGTTCTTCTGTTTCTTGCGCGTCTCGGCAGGCTGTGATGAGGAAGACATGGCTCGTCCCGTTTCTTGAGGCGGTCACGATCGGTTGTCGGTTAAAGTACCCGGCGGTTGCCCACCCACCAGTGATGACGGGCCGTGGCGCGCTTGTGCGTATAAGAATTACGGCGTGCGCGCCTCAGCGCCGCACTGTCCACTCCGGATTAATGGGTGCGCGGTAAGGGGTGTAATCTCCTAAAGGCTTTCGTGCCGAACTGCATGATTTTCTGAGCAAAGCCTGAGCAGAATCACCTACTGAAGGTACTCCCGTGAGCGAA
>JAKDKI010000143.1 GCA_030453435.1 Kocuria sp. | reverse complement strand
GCGCCCACAGCTTGCCGGCGCGGTAGGAGGAACGCACCATGGGACCGGCCATCACGCCCAAGAAGCCGATGTCCTCGGCTTGCTTGGACATGTCGACGAACTGTTGCGGGGTGACCCAGCGGTCGATGGGGTGGAACGTGGGGCCGGGACGCAGGTACTGCGTCAAGGTGATGATGTCGCAACCGGCATCGTGCAGATCGCACAGAGCCTCGTAGACTTCCTCGTCCGTTTCGCCCATGCCCAGAATCAGGTTGGACTTCACGATCATGCCGTTCTCCTTGCCCTGCGTGAGGACATCGAGGGAACGTTCATAGGAGAAGGCCGGACGGATCTGCTTGAAGATGCGCGGCACGGTCTCCAGATTGTGCGCGAACACCTCCGGCTTTGCGTCAATGACCTGCTGGACCGCATCCGGTTGGCCCTTGAAATCCGGGATCAGGATCTCAACGCCGGTCGAAGGGTTGAGCTCGTGGATCTTGCGAATGGTCTCGGCATTAAGCCAGGCACCGCCGTCCAGAAGATCATCACGGGCCACCGAAGTGACGGTTGCGTAGCGCAGGTTCAGATCGCGGACCGATTCGGCGACCTTCTGGGGCTCGGAAGCATCCAGCATGCCGGGCTTGCCCGTGGCGATATCGCAGAAGTCGCAACGGCGGGTGCACGTGTCGCCGCCGATCAGGAACGTGGCCTCACGATCTTCCCAGCACTCGTAAATATTGGGACAACCGGCTTCCTCGCACACCGTGTGCAGCCCGCGACCGCGCGCCATGGACTTCAATTCCTGGAATTGGGGGCCCATCTTGGCGGTGTTCTTGAGCCAGTTGGGCTTCTTCTCGATCGGAACTGACGCGTTGCGCTGTTCCACGCGCAGTAGCTTGCGGCCTTCGGGCGCGATGGTCATACGTACTCCTCGCTTGTGGCGCTCGGTTGTGCCTGACGCGGTGGTGCAGGCGAGTCACTGTCTCCCAGCTTAGGAGACCAGAGAGTTCAGGGTCAGGGGTGTTGCGGGTGAGTCGGGCTCGAAAGGGAAACAGAGGTCTTTTTCCCGGGCCGCCAGTTCCTGTTCCATGCGTTCAACAACATCGGCGGGGTTGATCTGATTCCCCGTCTCTTCGCTGATGGAGGTCACGCCGGCGTCCGTGATACCGCACGGGATGAACTTGCCGAACGGGCGCAGGTCATTGGAGCAGTTCAAGGCGAACCCGTGCATGGTCACACGTTTTGAGACCTGCACGCCGATGGCGGAGATCTTTCGGTCCGGGCCGCGGTCATCGGCCGGCACCCACGCCCCGGATCTGCCCTCCACAGTGGTGGCCTCGACTCCGAAATCTTTGACTACGGCAATGATGATTTCTTCCAGCACTCGCACCACCTTGACCACGTCCAGGGGGATCGGCAGGCGCATGATGGGGTAACCGACAAGCATTCCGGGGCCGTGGTACGTGATTTTTCCGCCACGACCGATGGGGACCACCTCAGTGCCGTCCCTAGGGTATTCGTGCTTCTCAGCGCGGCGACCGGCAGTGTATACGGGGTCGTGTTCGAGCAACATCACGGTGTTGCCGCGTTCTCCGGCCACGATTTGATCGTGGACCTCTTGCTGCAGTTGAAGGCAGGAACGGTAGTCCACAAAGTTCGGGTCGAACCCCATGCGTTCGAAGTGCAGAGCCATTCGCTCAGCTTATCCCTTAAGAGGGCCTGTGGATAACTCAAGCGGGCCGGTCTATTTGGGTGCACAGTGTGTTCATGAGCGCACCAGAGAAGCGAACCCGGGCCCAGCAACGCCTCCTAGCGGCCCAACGGCCGCGCGGGGCACGGCCAGGAGCCTCGGACCCGGTGTCACGGGAACCTGGCGAATCTGGGCTGGACTATGCCCAGGAAGCCGACGACGCGTATGAGCTATCTGTCCGTGACCAGGCGGCGGCCCGCACAGAGGGCTTGGAACTCGCGGGACAATTGGGGTCGGGGCGAGGGGCGCGGACCTGGCTCGCGAAGGAAGAGCAGAGCCGGGAAAAGTTCACGGTCACCTTTGCCACGGGTACCTCCGCGGAGGAACGTCAGCCGCAACAGGTGTGGATGGCGCGGGTCGCCGAGCACTGGGCCGGTACCACTCATCCGAACCTGGTGCCGGTGCGGGGCACCATAGGAAGCGGGGACAGCGTGGAGGCGCTCGTCACGGACCACGTAGAGGGAATCTCCCTGGCCCAGAGAATTGCGCAGGACGGTCGGGTGCCCGCCTCCGAGATCTCTCCGATTCTCACGGCGGTGGCCGCGGGACTGGGCACCCTGCATGATCACGGGTGGGTGCACGGCACTCTGAGCCCGAACTCGATTCTCCTGGGCAAGGATGAGCGCGTGTGGGTCGACGGCTACGGACTACCCGTGGGGAGCGCGTCGAGTGCTCCCGGCGATGATCAGGCACTTGCGGATCCAGTGGTCTCCTGGGGGCATGATGACCGGCCAGAGGTGCTGGATCGCAGCGTTGCGCGAACTCCGCCGGACGACGTCAAGGCCTTGGCCACACTCGCGTGGGTGGCACTCACGGGGAGGGCGCCCGGGTCGGATTCTCATCGGGTGCCTCTGACTCTGGTGTGTCCTGCGGCGTCTCGGGGCCTGGTGTTGATGTTAGAAGCGGCGTTGAGTGACGAACCGGCGACGCGGCCAACAGCTCATGAATTCGCCGCGGGTATCGCTGCTATCCCGACCGCCAAGACCGCGCCCAAGGTAGCTCGCATTCAGTCTCCGCAGATTGTTCGAGCGGACGGTACAGAGGTGAAGCTGGGGCGGCCCCGGCGCCCGATGGCGCGTCGTGGGTCGAGCGCCACGACAGCAACCGTGTCCGTTGATCGGCCGTGGCAGAGGCCGTTGGTTCTGGCCTTGGTTGCGACCGCACTGACTGGCTGTGCGTGGTTCGGGATAGCCGAACTGACCGGTGAAGAATTTTCGACGGTGGCTGTCGAACAGGGTGAGAGCGAACAGAGAACTGTCGAGAACGACGACTCCGAGCCAGGAGGTCCAGCCGCAGATGCCGTGGCGCCCCCTGACCAGAGCCGGGACGCAGCGCCGCCGGCGCAGTCTGACAAGCCTGGGCCCGTTGTCTCGGAGGCTGTCGAGAATGCCGCGCGTGAGCTCGTGGCCTCGCGCGCCCAGGCATTGGCTACGGGAGACGGTACAGCGCTGGCAGCGGTGTATGTTCCGGAATCCCGGCTGGCGGAAAGTGATCGGTCGACCATTGCCCACGCCGCAGGCCAAGACGGCGTTGCCGGCGATGACACGGCGCTGTCCGGGTTGAGCATGGAGGTGGACCGCATGGAACCGGTGAGCGGGTCCGAACCGGCTCCGGGCGACCGTGGCACGTCACCCGATGGGCAAGCGCACACGTTCTATGCGGAAATCCTGACGGGCGGCTGGCACGGGGAAATTCCTGAGCGGGCCCACGTGGACCGAGAGGGCACCACCGTTCGACAAACTGTGCATCTCACCGTGACGGAGACCGACGACGGCTGGCGCATCGTTGATGTCACTCCGGTGGAACGAAAGGGTTGAGTGGCGCGCTGGAGGAGGTGCAAGAGATGCGCCTCCGGTTCCGGCAATGACAGGAGCCCCGCTGCGCGCGAGGCGTGGCGGGGCTCCAGAGTGAGATTTTCAGGGGTGGATGATCACCAGAAAACGGCGATGGCGGCGTTGATCAAAGCCAGGCCACCCACGGAGTGAGCCAGACCGGTGGATACGGGCTCACCGCGCTTGGTCTTGCGCATACCGATGAACGCGGTCACGGCCACCACCAACAGAATGACCAGCTTGATGCCGATCTTCATGTGGTTGACCTCGAAACCGTCCTGCATTTCGCGCAGGGCCACCATGGCGAGACCGGTGAGGAGCATGATGATCGCGGCCCAGAATTGACCCACGGACACGGTGGGTCGCTTCATCGTGAAGATCCAGGTACCGATGATCACGGCGAGGCCGACAAAGTGCAAAAACAACATGAGGCTGAAGAGGAAGTCCATGCTCCGACCCTATCGGAGTCGCCACGGACAAAACCGCCGGGATGCGTCCTGGGTGACCCAGAACACGTCCCGGCGGCAATAAATCAACCGAACGGTTGACCGCTACGCGTCAGCGAGCGACGCTCAGAGACCCACCTCTGATTCGAAGTGGCCCTCTTCCAGACGCTTCTTCATGGTGGAGAGGAAGCGACCGGCGTCAGCGCCGTCGACCAAGCGGTGATCGTAGGTCAGCGACAGGTAGCACATGTGACGGATGGCAATGGTGTCGTTGCCGTCCGCGTCGGTGATCACCATGGGGCGCTTGACGATCGTGCCCGTACCCAGAATGCCAACCTGCGGCTGGTTGATGATTGGTGTATCGAACAATGCGCCGAAGGAACCGATGTTGGTGATGGTGAACGTGCCACCGGTCAGCTGATCGGGGGAGATGGAGCCATCCTTGGCGGAAGCACCCAGCTCTGCGATCTGCTTGGACAAACCACCCAGGTTCAGGTCACCGGCGTTCTTGATGACCGGAACCAGCAAGCCGCGCGGGGTATCAACGGCGATCGCAATGTCCTCGGAGCCGTTGTACACGATCTCCTTCTCGGACTCCTTGAACGTCGCGTTGAGGACCGGGTGCGCCTGCAGCGCCTCGGCAGCGGCCTTGGCGAAGAAGGGCAGGAAGGTGAGCTTGGCACCCTCGCGCTTCTGGAACTGATCCTTGGCCTTGGTGCGCAGCTGAGCCACGCGAGTCATGTCCACCTCGGTGACCTGGGTCAGCTGTGCGGACACGTCCAGGGACTCGCGCATGCGCTTGGCAATGGTCATGCGGATGCGCGGAGCCTTCTCGGTGGTGCCACGCTTGGCATCCGCTTCCGGAGCAACTGACTTGTCCTCGGTACCACCTGCGACGGCCGGTGCCATGTCCACGGACTGATCCTTGGACTCGGAAGCCTTGGAGGACTCCTCGGCGGCCGCCAACACGTCCTGCTTGCGGATCCGGCCACCCACACCAGTGCCGGACAGGGTCGAGAGATCCACGCCCTTCTCGCGGGCGAGCTTGCGAACCAGCGGAGTCACATAGCCGGCAGCCTCAGAGGGGCCGGAGGTGGACTTGGGCTTCTCGGAAGAGGAGTCGTCCTGCTTGGGAGCAGGCTTGGACTCTTCCTTCTTCGAGTCGTCCTTCTTGGGCTCTTCCTTCTTGGCGGGAGCCTTGTCCTCGGCGGCCTGTTCGGTGTTCTCGCCCGAGTCTGCCTCGGTGGCGGCATCCTCGACCTGTTCGTCGGATGCTTCCTCGGAGGAGGAGTCGTCCGAGTCGTCGGAGCCGGAGTCATCGGATGAGGAATCGGATTCGTCGCCGACGATGGCCAGGACCTGGCCGACCTCTGCGTCTTCGTCTTCCTGGACCTTGATCTCCAGCAGGGTGCCGGCCACGGGGGAGGGAACCTCGGTGTCGACCTTGTCGGTGGAGACCTCCAGCAGGGGCTCGTCGACCTCGATCTGCTCGCCGACTTCCTTGAGCCAGCGGGTCACGGTGCCCTCGGTGACGGATTCACCCAGTGCGGGGAGAGTGACCTCCACGGAGTTGCCGGAGGACTTCTTGGTGTCGGCCTTCGGTGCTTCCTTGGGCTCTTCCTTCTCCTCGGACTCTTGGGAATCCTCAGCGGGCTCCTCAGCCTGCTCGGCTTCGTCAGAAGAAGACTCGTCGGACTCTTCGGAGCCGGAGCCGGAGTCGTCAGAGTCATCGGAACCGGAGCCGTCGCCGATGACGACCAGCGGCGCGCCCACCTCAACGTCCTCGTCCTCGTCGACCAGGATCTTCTCGATGACGCCCGCAACGGGGGAGGGAACCTCGGTGTCGACCTTGTCGGTGGAAACTTCGACTAAGGGTTCGTCAACGGCTACCTCTTCGCCAACTTCCTTGAGCCAACGAGTAACGGTGCCCTCGGTGACTGATTCGCCCAGTGCGGGCAGGTTAACGGTTTCAGACATTGTCTCGTCCGTCCCTCTCTAAACGTAGAAATGCTCTCAAGTTGTCAGGGCGGGTGACCGCCCCGGTGGTGGGCTAACCGTCGATGCCCCCCGGGTGGCGGGCATCGCCTCGGTAAAAACCCTGCAGGGGTGCTCCCGCCCATGCCAAGGCTGCATCACCGATGGCC
>JAKDKI010000519.1 GCA_030453435.1 Kocuria sp. | reverse complement strand
ACAGGTGCTTCACCCCTTCACTCTTGGTGTAGTAGGTGGCGTGGCGGTAGCTCTTACCCTGAGCGGACTCGAAGTAGCCGCCCTTGGAATCCGGATCGGACGAGGTGATCGCGTCAGCCGGGACGACCCACACGCTGGTGCCCTCGTTGCGACGGGTGTACAGGTCGCGTGCGTTGCGCACGGCCATGGTGGCGTCCGGGGCGTGCAACGAACCCGCGTGCACGTGGGACAGGCCGCGCGAGGACCGCACGAAGACCTCCCACAGGGGCCAGTTACCGGTGGTGTTTTCGCTCATGTTCAGGCTCCGATGAGTTCGGCGGACGCGCGGCCCGCAACAATGCTGACTTCTTCGTTCTCGTCTGCAGACCCTGCTGCCTCGGCAGCGGCCTGCATCTGACGCTTGGCGTAGGCCTCGGCGGCCTCGCGCACCCAAGCGCCGTCGTTGTGGGCCTTGCGGCGGCGCTGCATGCGCTGCACGTTGCACGGACCGGAACCCTTGATCACGGACATGAACTCGTCCCAGTCCAGCTGGCCGTAGTCGTAGTGACCGCGCTCCTCGTTCCACTTCAGATCGGGGTCCGGCAGGGTCAGGCCCAGGGCCTCTGCCTGCGGAACGATCATGTCCACGAAACGCTGGCGCAGCTCATCGTTGGAGAAGCGCTTGATGTTCCACTCCATGGACTGCTGGGAGTTGGGGGAGTCGGCATCCGGCGGGCCGAACATCTGCAGTGCGGGGCCGTAGGTGCGGTTCACGGCGTCCTGGGCCATCTGCTTCTGCTCCTTGGAGCCGTGGGAGAGTTCGTAGAGAATCTCCCAGCCCTGGCGCTGGTGGAAGGACTCTTCCTTGCAGATGCGGACCATGGCGCGGCCGTACGGCCCGTAGGAGGCACGGCACAGGGGAACCTGGTTGCAAATGGCTGCGCCGTCCACCAGCCAGCCGATTGCGCCCATGTCCGCCCAGGTGCGGGCCGGGTAGTTGAAGATCGAGGAGTACTTGGCCTTGCCGGAGAGCAACTGCTCGTTGAGGACCTCGCGGGGGGTGCCCAGGGTCTCGGCGGCGGAGTACAGGTACAGACCGTGGCCGGCCTCGTCCTGGACCTTGGCCATCAGGATGGCCTTGCGCTTGAGGCTCGGTGCGCGGGTGATCCAGTTGGCTTCCGGCTGCATGCCGATGATTTCCGAGTGCGCGTGCTGAGAAACCTGACGGGTCAGGGTCTTGCGGTAGGCCTCGGGCATCCAGTCGCGGGGCTCGATGCGGGAATCGTCCGCAATGAGCGTGTCGAAGTGCTGCTGGTCCACGGAGTTTTCGGTGGAAGTGGTTTGTTCAGTCATGGTGTCCCTCAGTTCACGGATGAGTTGGGGCGGAGCAAGCTGCCGCGGACTCCGCTTCGATAATAACTGACCGCTCGTTCAGAATATAGCGGTAGGATGTGGTCGTCAACACATAACCTCAGAAATTGTGATCCACTTGACAGGACATCACATTCTGCGATTCCCTACTGACCATTCGGTCATATAATGTGAGGGAGACAACATGCCGGACCATCCGATTCTCCGCGGGGACAAGACCTCGGAGTGGCTGGGGATCAC
>JAKDKI010000518.1 GCA_030453435.1 Kocuria sp. | reverse complement strand
ATGGCCCCGAAATCCACCCTGGACAATGTCATCTCCCTGGCCAAGCGCCGGGGCTTCGTGTTCCAGGCGGGTGAGATCTACGGGGGTTCGCGCTCCGCGTGGGACTACGGGCCCCTGGGTGCGGAGCTGAAGGAGAACATCAAGCGCGAGTGGTGGCAGACCTTCGTGCGCGGCCGCGCGGACATGGTGGGCCTGGACTCCTCGATCATCCTGCCGTCCGCGGTGTGGCAGGCCTCCGGGCACGTGGAGACCTTCACCGATCCCCTGGTGGAGTCCCTGCACACCCACAAGCGCTACCGCGCGGACCACCTGCTGGAGGCCTACGAGGCCAAGCACGGCCACCCCCCGGTCAACGGCCTGGCGGACGTCAAGGACCCGGAGACGGGCCAGGACGGCAAGTGGACCGAGCCGCAGCAGTTCTCCGGCCTGATGAAGACCTTCCTGGGCCCCGTGGACAACGAGGAGGGCAAGCACTTCCTGCGCCCGGAGACCGCCCAGGGCATCTTCGTGAACTTCCTCAACGTGGTCACCGCCGCGCGCAAGAAGCCACCGTTCGGCATCGGGCAGATCGGCAAGGCGTTCCGCAACGAGATCACGCCGGGCAACTTCATTTTCCGCACGCGCGAGTTCGAGCAGATGGAGATCGAGTACTTCATCCACCCGGACGAGGCGAAGAAGTACTTCGACGAGTGGGTCGAGGCGTGCTGGGACTGGTTCGTGGACCTGGGCGTGAACCCGGACAACATGCGCCGCTACGACGTCCCCGCGGACGACCGCGCGCACTACTCGGACGGCACGATCGACATCGAGTACCGTTTCGGCTTCCAGGGCTCCGAGTGGGGTGAGCTGATGGGCGTGGCCAACCGCACGGACTTCGACCTCAGCAACCACACCGAGGCATCCGGCACCAAGATGCAGTACTTCGACCAGGCCTCCGGCGAGCGCTACACCCCGTACGTGATCGAGCCGTCCTTCGGGCTGACCCGCTCCATGATGGCGTTCCTGGTGGACGCGTACGTGGAGGACGAGGCACCCAACACCAAGGGCGGCGTGGACACCCGCACCGTGCTGCGCTTGGACCCGCGCCTGGCGCCGGTCAAGGCCGCGGTGCTGCCGCTGTCCAAGAAGGAGGATCTGCGCCCCGCCGCGCAGAACCTGGACACCGAGCTGCGCAAGCGCTGGAACATCGACTACGACGACGCCGGGGCCATCGGCCGCCGCTACCGCCGCCAGGACGAGATCGGCACGCCGTTCTGCATCACCGTGGACTTCGACACCCTCGAGGACCAGGCCGTGACCGTGCGCTCACGCGACGAGATGACCCAGGAGCGCGTGGGTCTGGACCGCGTCCAGCAGTACCTCGCCGACCACCTCGAGAAGTAGGCACCGCATGAGCATCGAGTACCGTCCGTGGCGCGAGGACGACGACCTGCGTCTGCTCGAGGTCTGGCCGGACGCCGAGTCCGCGCCCGTCCAGGCGTTCCGCGCCCGGCTGGGTGCTGCGGACCAGAGCGGGTTCGCCGTGACGCTCGTGGCCACGGACGACGACGTCCCGGTCGCCGCCGGGGTCTGCTACGCCTCCGCGTGGCACCCGC
>JAKDKI010000142.1 GCA_030453435.1 Kocuria sp. | reverse complement strand
CCGCGATGGTGAGCGTGGGCTGGGACAGCGTGAACGTGGAATTCCCCGGGATCCGCAGGGGCGCACGCATCGGCATGCCCGAACCCCTGGACCTGACCCGCGAGACCGCGGGGGAATGGTTCGAGGCCACGGACGTTGAACAGTGGGTGCACCGAGTGGCCGAAGAACGCCCCGGCACGGTGACCGGAACCGGCGTGAACTGAGCACCCGAGATTTGAACCGCTGAGAGATCAGGAGACACACATGGCACAGGAACGCATTTTCGGCTCGGGCCAGCGCCGCGAGGAAGAAACCGACCTGCCCGACAACGGCACCCCGGCACCTTCGCAGGGCGCGGGTCAGGCCCAACGCGACACCCAGGGCACCGATGACCTACTCGCCGAAATCGACGGCGTGCTCGAGACCAACGCAGAGGCCTTCGTGAAGGGCTTCGTCCAGAAGGGCGGCCAGTAAACTCGTGGACCGCAGAATCTACGGTATCGAGACCGAGTTCGGCATTACCCACAGCGTGTCCCAGGGACAAAGCCTGGGGGCCGACGAGACCGCGCGTCGCCTGTTCGCGCCTGTGCTCGCGTGGGGAAGAGCCTCCAACGTGTTCCTCCCCAACGGCGGTCGGCTCTACCTCGACGTGGGTTCGCACCCCGAGTACGCCAGCGCCGAGGCAGCGTCTCTCGAAGACGTGGTCGCGCAGGACGTGGCCGGTGAGTTGATCGTGGACGACCTGCGCCAACAGCTCCAGCAAGAACTGGACGAGGAGGGCACCGGAGGTACGGTGCACCTGTTCAAGAACAACGTGGACTCCGCCGGGAACTCCTACGGTTCCCACGAGAACTACATGATCTCCCGGCGCACCGAATACGCGCGCTTGGTGCAGGTGTTGATCCCGTTCCTGGTCAGCCGTCAGATCCTGGTGGGTGCCGGCCGCGTGCACCCCAACGGTCCCGCGGAATTCGGAGGTCTGACCCTGGGCGACGGTTCCCACGGACCCAGCTATTCGTTCTCGCAGCGCGCTGACCACATTTGGGAGGGTTCCTCATCCGCCACCACGCGCTCGCGGCCCATGATCAACACGCGCGACGAGCCCCACGCGGATGCCGAGCACTACCGCCGGTTGCACGTGATCAATGGCGATTCGTCCATGTCTCAAACCACCACGGCGCTCAAGATGGGCACCACGGATCTCATGCTGCGCATGATCGAGGCGGGCAAAATCTTGCCGGACCGCACGCTTGCCGATCCCGCCGCGGCGCTGCGCTTAATTTCCCACGATCTCACCGGCCGCGTACAGGTCGAGCTCGCTGCGGGCGAGAAAATGTCCGCCCTGGACCTGCAACGGGAGTACTTGCAGGCGGTCACGCACTTCGTGGATCGTCACGGGGCCCACCACGACCGCGTGGACTGGGTTCTGGAGTTGTGGGAACGGGGTCTGCGTGCGGTGGCCGAACAGCGCTTCGACCTGGTGGACACCGAGCTCGACTGGGCCATCAAGAAGAAGCTCCTGGATTCCTACGCTTCCTCCCACGGCATGGATTACTCCAACCCGCGGTTGTTGCAGTTGGATTTCGCATACCACGACACCTCACCCACGCACGGGCTGTTCCGCATGCTCAGTCGGCGGGGCGCGGTCGCATCCTTCATTTCCGACGACGCCGCTCGGGCGGCCGTCACGCATCCTCCGGCCACGCGCGCGAGCCTGCGCGGTAAATTCATCCAAGCCGTCCTGGACGCGGGGGAGAACTACACGGTGGACTGGGTGCACCTCAAGCTCAACGGTTCCCAGAACCAGCGCACCGTGATGTGCAAGGACCCGTTCGCCACGTCCCAACCGGACGCGGACGAACTGATTGCCGAGGTCCAGGCCATGTCCACCCGCTGAAAGTTCACGGGGAACCCCCACGGGGGAGTTCACCGAGTATCAGCGGATGCTCAAGCGCGTCCTCTAGATTGGTGGGCGAATTCCCACAGTGCTCATTCGTGTTGAAAGGTGAATCCTCCTTTGCGAAAGATTGTTCCGGCCGCGGGTACCGCCCTGGCCCTGTCCCTGATGTTGACCGCGTGCGGCGGCGCCGAAATGGATTCGGTAGAACTCGCCAAGGACCCGTCCGAAGGTACGGCGCCGTCGGTCACTTTCGAGACACCGCTGCAGGTGAGCGATGCGGAAACCAAGGCGCTGCGCGAAGGTGACGGTGCAGAGCTGGACGAGGGCGACAATATCCTGCTGCAGGCCGCACTGTTCAAGGGCTCGGACGGTTCGTCCCTGGGCGATACGTACAGCCAGGGCGCCGGCCAGGTGCTCAAGCTGGATGATCAGCTCAAGGAAGCCATCCCGGAAATGCACGAAGCCCTGATCGACGCCAAGGAAGGCGCGATCATCGCCTACAGCTCGCCGGACACGAGTGGCGCCGCAGGCGACGAGTCCACCTCGGTGGAGGTGTACCAGGTCGCCAAGAAGATCCTGGCTCCCCTCAACGAGGACATGAAGGACACCTCCGACAAGATGCCCAACGTCACCCAGGACGATCAGGGCACCCCCACCATCGAGAAGCCTTCCGGCAAGGAGCCCAAGGACCTCCAGACGGAGGTGCTCATTGAGGGCGACGGTGAGGAAGTCTCGGACACGGACACCGTGGTTGCCAACTACGTGGGCGTGCGCTGGGAGGACGGCGAGGTCTTCGATTCCTCCTACGACAAGAACGCTCCCGCGTCCTTCCCGCTCGACAACGTGATCGAAGGGTGGAAGGAAGGTCTCAAGGGCCAGAAGGTGGGCTCCCGCGTGTTGCTCGCTGTGCCGACCGACCAGGCCTACGGCACCGATAAGCAGCTGGGCGAGGATTCGCAGTACCCGTCCGGCTCGCTCGTGTTCGTGGTGGACATCCTGGGTTCGGTCCCCACTCCCGAGCCCGCGCCGAGTGAGTCCGCCGCGCCGTCTGAGAGCGCTGCTCCTCAGCCCTCGGAGGAAGCCGAGGGTTCTGAAGCGCCTGAGCCAGCGCCGTCCGAGTCGGATCAGTAAACTAGTCGATCGGACAGGTCCCGTTACCGGGACGGTTTCTACGAAAGGCCATGACCGTGTCATTTGGACAGCGCAATTTGGATCGCTCCAAGCCGGAGATCGATTTCCCACAGGATCCGGTTCCCACGGAACTGCGCATCACTGACGTGATTCCGGGCACCGGCCGCGAGGCCAAGGCCGGGGACAGCATTTCCTGCCACTACGTGGGTGTGACCTACTCGGGTGGCGAGGAATTCGATGCTTCCTGGAACCGCAACCAGCCCCTGGACTTCACCGTGGGGATTGGTCAGGTCATCCAGGGCTGGGACCAGGGTCTGCTCGGCATGAAGGTAGGTGGCCGCCGCCGTCTGGAAATCCCTTCGGAGATGGCCTACGGCAAGCGCGGCGCTCCCGGCGCCATCGGCCCGGACGAGGCTCTGATCTTCGTGGTCGATCTGGTCGACGTCCGCTAAATGCCCCCATCCTCGGGTTCGGGTTCGGGCCGCTCCACCGCAGCGTCGGCGGAGCGGCTCCTCAACCTGCTCATTGCGCTGTTGGACCGCGAGAGCGGGTACACACGTGATCAGTTGCGGGACATCGTTCCCGGGTACCACAAGGCCGGTAGCCATGACGCGTTCGAGCGGATGTTCGAGCGCGACAAGTCGCACCTGCGCTCCCTGGGCTACCCGGTCGAGGAAATCCCGGATGATGATCCATGGGCCTCGGACGCGCAATTGGCACCGCGCTATCGCGTGTCCCGCGGCTCGTACCGCCTTCCTCAGGTCCAGTTCAGCGCGGAGGAGTCGGCGGTGCTCGCGGTCGCCGCGGACGCCTGGAACGACGCCGCCCAGGATCGTTTGGCGCGTCGCGCCCTGGACAAGCTCGAGCCCGCACTCTCCCACGAGGCGGCGCCGGGCCGGGACGTCCAGCCCACCGTGGCCGTGGCCGACCCCGCGTTCGAACCGTTACTCTCTGCGGTCCTGAGCCATCGGACGGTGCGCTTCGACTATGTGGACCGAACCGGCGCGTACAGTCGCCGCACGGTCCAGCCCTGGGGTGTCGGTTCGCGCTTCGGCGCGTGGTATCTGGCCGGCTGGGATGAGGACCGGCAAGCCGAACGCACGTTTCGGCTGTCCAGAATAATTTCTGAGGTGGCCATCACCCGGGACAGTTTCCAACCTCCCGAAGATTTCTCCATGGGCGGCCAGCTTGCGCGCATGGTTCACCCGCCCACGCGCGTGCGAGTCACGGTGTACGTCCGCCAGGGCGCGGCGCAACTGCTGCGCCAGATTGCCACCCCGCTCACGGCAGAGGATCCGCACCTACCCGCGGGCTTCGATGCCGTGCTGCTGGCAGTCCCTGACACCGAGGGCGCGGCAGAGCACGTGTGCGCCGCGGGACCGGACGCCGTGGTGGCCACGGCTGCGGGCGCCGATCTGGACACCCAACGGGCGGTGGCCCGAGCGGTGGAACGCCGGCTGGCCGAGGCCCGGAAGTTCCAGGAACGCGTGGGCGGTGTGCAGGTTGCCTGGGGTAAACAACGCCGTAATGGAGCCGCCAAGGCCAGTACCGAACAACACCTGGCCAGGCTCCTGCACATCGTGCGTCACGTGTACTCCCACCAGGGAGCGGAACTGGAGGAGACGGCGCGGCACTTCGGCATCACCGACCAGGAACTGGTGGCAGATCTGCAGACATTATTCGTGTGCGGACGGCCCGGTCACATGCCCGATCAGCTGATCGACGCGTCCTGGGACGACGGCCACATCTACCTGGGCAACGCACAGGAACTCTCCGAACCCGTGCGGCTCACGGTGCCAGAGGCCAGCGCTTTGCTCATGGGGCTACAAACTCTCCAGGCGCTGCCCGGCGGCAACAGCGACGTCGTTCGCTCCACCATGCGCAAAGTGGCGACCGCCGCCGATGCCCTGCCGCTCGCCGACGCGCTGGCTGCCCCGGACCAACCCGCCGAGCCCGTGCCCGAGGACACCGAACTGGTGGGCCGGGTGCGCGAGGCCATCGCAAACAACCGGCGCGTGAAGATCCGCTACGTGGTGGCCTCACGGGACGAGGTCACCGAACGCCTTGTGGATCCGGTGCGTATCGTCTCTTCCGACGGTCACCAGTACGTGCGCGGCTGGTGTCTCAACGCCAAGGGGCCCAGGACGTTCCGCGCGGACTGCATTCTCAGCTGCGAGGACATCGGGGAGGCCCAGGCGCACCCGCGCATGGACTCGGAAACCCGCACCAGTCTGTATCCAGAGAAGCGCAGGCCAGTGCAAGCCGTCCTCGTGACCGACCGCCGTGGCCGCTGGATCGTGGAGCACTATCACGCCAAGCGCGCGGCCACCGTGGAACTGCCGCCCGGCGATGAGCCACCCATCCCCGCGGCCTCCGGACCCGCCGGGACCCGGGGACCCAAGCAACTGCCGGAGTACGTGGCTGCGGAAGTTGATTTCCCCACGGTGGAAGCGCTGAGTTCGCTCGTGACCAGGCATGCGGGGCACGTGGCCGTGGCCTCGCCGCCCGAGGTGGTCCACGCAGTTGAACAGTGGATAAATAACAGCCTCTTCACGGACGGAACTCGGACTTAGGGGACCGACTCGGCCCTATACTGGGGTCCATGCTGTGGTGGATGTGGATTGTGCTGTGGACCGTTCTGGTCCTGGTCAGTCTTGCGTTCATCGTGGGCGCGGTGTGGGGATTGGTCACCAAGAAGGCCTTACCCGCATTGCGTGAGGTCGAGGCCTTCGCCGATGACTTCACGGTGCGGTGGAACGCCGCAGCCCAGGGAGCGTCACAACCACTGCGCACACCCGCTGAACCTGCCGTGTTCACCCCGGTGAACTCGGCCCGCGCCGCCTACTCGAGCGGTCGCGATCAACGACAAACAGCCCGGCTCATCCGCCGCATGAACCGCAAGGACGCCAAGGGCCAGCCCCAACGGCTGTCCGACCTCCGCCGGGCTGAACGGAAAGGACTCCACCATGGGCCGCTTGTTTGACAGCCCCCTCACCATCATCCTCATCCTCGTGGTGATCCTGCTGCTGTTCGGTGCCCCCAAGCTTCCGGGCATGGCTCGCAGCCTGGGCCAGTCCATGCGGATCTTCAAGTCCGAGGTCAAGGAGATGAAGAAGGACGGCGATGACGACAACGTCACCGTGAACGGCCAGCCGGT
>JAKDKI010000517.1 GCA_030453435.1 Kocuria sp. | reverse complement strand
TGGGTGCAACCCACGCTGTCTCCATGGCGGAGTTGGGCCACGAGGTGATCGGCCTGGACGTGGATCAGGCCAAGATCGATGCCCTGGCTTCCGGTGAAGTTCCGTTTCATGAGCCCGGCCTCCCGGAGTTGCTGACCAAGCACATTGGCACGGGCAAACTGCGGTTCACTACGTCCTATGAAGAGGCCGTCCCGTTCGGTGACGTTCACTTCATTGGCGTGGGCACCCCGCAGAAGGCCGAGAGCCATGCGGCGGACATGCGATACGTGGACGCCGCGGTCAAGGCGATCGCCAGCGCGGCTGATCGCGACTGCATCATCGTGGGCAAGTCCACCGTTCCGGTCGGTTCGGCCACTCGCCTGCAGGAGCTCGCTCGAGAAAACGCCGCCGACGGCGTTCGGGTCACCCTGGTCTGGAACCCCGAGTTCCTGCGCGAGGGCCACGCCGTGGATGACACCCTGACACCGGACCGTATGGTGCTGGGACTGGAGACGGATGCGGAAGGCCAGGTCACCGAGGAAGCGCTCGCCGCAGAAAAGGTGCTGCGCGAGGTTTACGCCTCGCAGCTGGCTGCAGACATCCCCCTGATCGTCACCGACTATCAGACCGCTGAACTGGTCAAGGTCGCTGCCAACAGCTTCCTGGCGACCAAGATCAGTTTCATCAATGCCCTCTCCGAGATCACCGAGACCGTGGGCGGCGACATCCGCACTCTGGCCGACGCTATTGGGATGGACGAGCGCATCGGCCGGAAGTTCCTCAACGCCGGCGTGGGATTTGGTGGCGGTTGCCTCCCCAAGGACATCCGCGCGCTCCGTGCCCGCGCCGCCGAGTTGGGTGTGGACCAGTCGGTGCGGTTCCTGGCCGAGGTGGACGACATCAACCTGCGACGCCGCGAGCACACCGTGCAGTTGGCCGTTCAGCAGCTGGGTGGTTCAGTCCACGGCCGAGACATTGCTGTGCTCGGCACCGCGTTCAAGCCCGAGTCCGATGACGTCCGCGACTCCCCCGCCCTAGACATCGCCGCTCGCCTGCACTCCATGGGCGCCGAGGTGCACGTCTACGACCCCAAGGCCAACGCCAACGCAGCCAAGCGCTACCCACGCTTGGACTACGTGGATCGCATCGAGCAGGCCGTGGCCCGCGCCGAGATCGTGCTCTTGCTGACCGAGTGGAAGGAGTTCCGCGAGCTGGCCCCCGAGCAGCTCGAGCCTTTCGTTCGAGAGCGGACTATTGTGGACGGACGCAACGTGCTGGATCCGGAGCAGTGGATTGACGCTGGATGGACGTACATGGCGTTGGGTAGAAATTCCAGTTGAGGTACCAGTAAGCCCAGAGGTGCGAAGACCGATCGCCAAACTCGGAATTTATTCCCAATCAGAGCGTACCCGCGTGTACTTAACACCTGTCCTCTCTGGCAACTAGCTGTAAGAGGGCGTGACGTTGTTGACACGGTCCGGGGTGCGTGAGGCCGGGGGCTGGTCGCCGCAGGCGGTATGGGGTCGATGGTAATTATAGTGATTGACCCAGACCGCCACCGCGGTGCGTCGGGCGTGTTCGCTGGTGTAGGTGCGGGTGTAGAGCACCTCATCGACCAGTA
>JAKDKI010000516.1 GCA_030453435.1 Kocuria sp. | reverse complement strand
TCGCGCGGGGTGATGTAGCGCTCGCCGTGCTCGGTTTCCTCGAGGTCGTAGTCGCGCTCTTGTTGTTGCACGCGGTCCTCGACGGCGCGCGAATGGGTAATCGGCTCGGGGCCGCCCGTGTTCTCCGGGGTGCCGTAGGTTTCGGCCTCTGAACTGTCTCCGTCGCGGTCGGCGCGAGCGGCCTCGCTGAGATCGCGGCCTTGTGGGGAGTTCATGTCCCCTCCGGCGGTCGGCAAGTTGGGAACATTGGGGTCATGTCGACCCGCGGGCGGTTGGAATTTGCGCCCCGCCGCCATATCGGACGAGTTGACGTCGTGACCGTGCTGCGCCTCGACTTCTGCGGCATCCACGTTGGGGAAGCCCGTTTCCTTGACAGCCTTGGGAGGTCTGCCGCTGCCGCGGGCGGCTTTCTCGTCCGAGCGCGCGGCCTCGGCGCTGGTGGCGCCGTCTGCGTTGCGATTGCGGGCGTGGTGCGCGGGGTTGTCCGCGTCGTCGTCGGACTTCGCGCGACGGCCGGTCTCGTGATCGTCGTCGCGGCTCACGGGCTGATCGGGGTCGTCGATTTGGCCGGCCGAAGCAATGGGGTCGGAATTCTCGGGTCGTTTTGTCATTGCTGCCTCCTCATCAGGGGTGTCACGGATGACACTCGTTAATTTCAATATTGGCACTGAACCGTCCAAAACGTAAGCATCCTGATGGGGGTGGTCCCCAGGACGGCACGAGGAAGAGCCGGGAACCGCGTATGCGATCCCCGGCCCTCTCCCGGCGCTAACCTCTCCCCGTCAGCGCGGTGTCAGCCCAGGTGGTGGACGGTTCCCAGAATGTTTTGGGCCGCCAGGTGGTCCGGATGGTTGGGGATTTCGTCGAGTACCTGCTCGATCTGCTCGCCGGTCAGCGGGGGAGTCCCTTCGCCAATGATCGAGTACAGCTGGATGTCGACCACGCGCCCGTCCCCCAGGGTCAACCCCGATGCGCCGGTGGTGGGGTCCTGAAGGCGCCAGCTCAACCGATCGGTGTTGAATGGGCCATCGGTACGTCCCACCACCACGTTCGCGGCGTGATCCGGTCCCTGGGCTTGGCCGTAGACGGTGCGGGTGTGCGTCATCGCGGGCTCAGGGGCGCCCGCCTCACGGATGTTGATTCCACCCTCGATGTAGTTGTCCGTACTGGTGATGCTCATGGACGTATCGGAGGTGGCAAAAACGTTCCAATGCTCCGGGTATGCGAAGAACAATCGCCCCTGATCCATCGCGGCCAACTTCATGCCCGGGGCGTACTTACCGTTGGTGTCCAGACCCACCTGGGGTGAGTTCTCCGGAGCCACCACGGGGTAACCACCGCTTCCCGGCGCCGGGGATTCCACTGTCGGGGCCGACGGCGCTGCCGGTGCCTCGGTCGCGGGGGTTCCGGGGTTCTCGGCCGGTGGCGCTTCCGTGGCAGGTGGAGGTTGTTCCGTCACGGCGGGGATCTCCGGTGCTGGAGTGCCGTCGGCGCCCGTTGAGGGAGCTGCCACCGGTGCGGATACCGCGGGTGCTGCGGTCGTCGGAATGGAAGAAACGGGAGCGGTAATAGCGGTCTGGGTGTCGGAAGTGCGAGCGGGGGCG
>JAKDKI010000515.1 GCA_030453435.1 Kocuria sp. | reverse complement strand
CGGCTTTCTTCTTGCGTGGCATCAATGTGGGAGCCAACAACAGGGTTCCCATGGCAGAGCTGCGTGCCCTCCTCACGGAACAGCTCGGCGCTCAAGAGGTGAAGACTTACCTGCAGAGCGGCAACCTAATCTGTGTTCGTCAAGGCGACCCCGCGGAGTTCGCCAAAACGTTGTCAGCGGCCATCGAATCGGAATTCGGTGTCCTGAGCCCGGTCGTTCACCGGACGTTCGAAGAACTGTCGGCGGTGCTGGCCGCAGATCCGCTGCGCGACATCGCCACCGACGACAAGCTGTATCAAGTGCACTTCTGCGACCGTCCCGTCCCCGAGCTGGATCTGGCCGCGCTACCGATCCACGACGACGAACGCATCGTGGTTGACGGATCGGAAATCTATATTTGGTACGGCAGTGACAAGGGAATCCATGCTTCCAAACTGCCGGTCGCTCTCGGTAAACAACTGCCGGACATGACCATCACCGCCCGGAACATGCGCACGGTTCGAAAGGTCGCGGAACTGCTGGACGTGGCGGCGCCGGACTGAAAAAGTGTGTGCGTTTCGGACGGCTTCGAACTCGAACTCATTGCGGAGCGCTGAGCCCGCCCGGAGCATGTCAGTGCCCCACGCGATAATGAGCGCATGCACATAGTGGTGGCTCCCGCGGAAACCGGGGCCGGAGGCTGGACCCTGCAGGTGGTCACGGCCAACGGTCAGCGGGCGGGGCAACCACTGACGGTCACGGACCAGGAATTCCCTGGCATAGTCTCCACACGCGAAGCCGCCGCGTTGGAAGCAGGCGTGCAGCCGCCCGTCTGGACCTGGATGGATACGTCCGTGCCCGCCGCGCTCCTGTGCGAAGCAGATGTGTGGGCCACCAAATGCCGGGACTTGGGACTGTGCGCAACGATCCTGGCCACCGCGTCTGACGCTCCGGGGTCCGGAGCACCGGACCCCGATTCCGGCGAGTCACGGCCTATGCAGTACACCCCAGTCATCGAACCGGCAGACCCCCGACATGTTCCCGGTCCACGTCCTCGTCCGGTGGAGGACTCACAAACCTCGCTGTTCGCCATGGCCACGGACCGCGGTCCCGGCCTGGATGACTTGGTCGCAGAACTGGCCGAACAGATCCGCGCCGTGAGCACGGCACGCAACCCCAAACGGTTGGAGATGCTGCTGGGTCTCGAATCGCAGGGTGCGCTGGTGGCAGCCACCATGCGTCACCAGGGAATCCCGTGGAATCCAGGAATCCACGAACAGATTCTCACCGACGCCATGGGCCCCCGCCCGAAAGAGGGCGAACGCCCCATCCGCATGCAGAAGCTGGCCGAGGAGATTCGCCGAGTCCTGGCTGCCCCCACGCTCAATCCCGATTCTCCTCCCGAGCTCCTCAAGGCGCTGCGCACCGCCGGTGTGGACATCGATTCCACACGTGCCTGGGTGATCAAGGAGTGGACCGTGGTGGCAGGGCAACCGGATCCTCGCAGACAAGAGATCGTGGCCCCCGTCCTCGAGTACAAGAAACTGTCCCGTATCTTCTCCGCGACTGGCTGGCACTGGCTCGACATATGGGTCACCAACGGCCGCTTCCACCCCGAATACGTGGTCGGCGGCGTGGTCACC
>JAKDKI010000141.1 GCA_030453435.1 Kocuria sp. | reverse complement strand
CGCCCTCGGAGGCGCGGGTGTAGGAGAAGCCGTCCGCGCCGATGGTCGCGGCCATTTCAGACTCGTCCGTGCGGGCAATGACTTCCTGCGGGTTGCCGTCCAGGTCGAGCACCAAGGAAGCCTCGGTGTACCAGGACGGGACCACGGGCGTGCCCCACCAGTCGCGGCGCTGATTGTCGTGGACATCCCACGTGACCACGGGGTTGTCCGGGTCGCCGGTGTAGTAGTCCTGGGTGTAGATCTCCACGCGGTGACCGTCCGGGTCGCGCAGGTAGAGGTAGAACGCGTTGGACACACCGTGGCGGCCGGGACCGCGCTCGATCTTGTCCGACTGGCGCAGGGCACCGAGCTTGTCGCAGATCGCCAGAATGTTGTGCTTCTCGTGGGTCGCGAAGGCTACGTGGTGCATGCGGGGGCCGTCGCCACCGGTCATGGCGGTGTCGTGCACGGTGGGCTTGCGGCGCATCCACGCGGCGTAGACGGTGCCCTCTTCGTCCTGGATGTCCTCGGTCACGCGGAAGCCCAGGTCCTGCATGAACTTGGTGGCGCGGGGCACGTCCGGGGTGACCTGGTTGAAGTGGTCCAGGCGCACCAGGGCGCCCGGGGTGTAGAGGTCGTAGCGCCACGCGAGGCGCTCCACGTGCTCCACGTCGTAGAAGAACTCGTACGGGAAGCCCAGCGGGTCCTCCACGCGCACCGAATCACCGATGCCCTTGGTGAAGCCGTCTTTGTTGCGCTCCACGCGGCAGCCGAGTTCCTCGTAGAAGGCGACGGCCTTGTCGAGTTCCTCCGGGCTGCGCACGCGGTAGGAGAATGCGGCCACGGCGGCAACCGGGCCCTTGCGCAGCACCAGGTTGTGGTGGATGAACTCCTCGATGGAGCGCAGGTAGATGACGTTCTCATCCTCTTCGGTCACGGTCAGGCCCAGCACGTCCACGTAGAAGTCGCGGGAGCGCTTGAGGTCGGTGACCACGAGCTCCATGTAGGCGCAGCGCAGGATGTCCGGCGCGGGAACCGAAGGGGTTTTGATCGGGTTGTCGGTGGAGATCGGGGCTTCCTGGGATACATAGAAGCCCGAGGACGTCATTGTCCGGTCTGCGGGATTCGTCATGATGGTTGTCCTTCGTGATGAGGGTGATCAGGTGGTGGGGTTCGAAAGTTTCACGTGCAGTGTGCTTGCGTAGCCGCGGGCCGGTCGCACTGACCGACCCGCAGCGCAGAGTCAGTCCTGCTTGCCGAAGACCGGGTTGTGGACCTCGCCCAGGTTGATGTGCACGGCCTGCTGGTCGGTGTAGAAGTCGATGGAGCGGTAGCCGCCCTCGTGACCCAGACCGGAGGCCTTCACACCGCCGAACGGGGTGCGCAGGTCACGCACGTTGTTGGAGTTCAGCCAGACCATGCCGGCCTCGACGTCCTGCGCGAAGTTGTGGGCACGCTTCAGATCGCTGGTCCACACGTAAGCGGCCAGACCGTACTTGGTGTTGTTGGCCAGCTCGAGTGCTTCCTCATCCGAATCGAACGGAGTGATCGCCACGACCGGACCGAAGATCTCCTCCTGGAAGATCCGGGCCTCCGGCTTGACGTCCACGAACACGGTGGGTGCCACGTAGTTGCCGGTCTCGAAGCCCTCGGGGCGGCCACCGCCGGCGACCAGACGGGCCTCGGACTTGCCGAGCTCCACGTAGGACATGACCTTCTCGTAGTGCTCCGGGTGCACCAGGGCGCCCACCTCGGTCGACGGGTCCGAGGGCAGACCCACCTTCACCCGCTTGGCCTGCGCGGCGTAGCGCTCCACGAACTCGTCGTAGATCCCGCGCTGGACCAGGATGCGCGAACCGGCGGTGCAGCGCTCGCCGTTGAGGGAGAACACACCGAAGATGGTGGCGTTGATGGCGGCCTCCAGATCGGCGTCGTCGAAAACGATGGCCGGGGACTTGCCGCCCAGCTCCATGGACAGGCCCTTGAGGTAGGGGGCCGCGTTGGCAAAGATGATCTGGCCGGTGCGGGACTCACCCGTGAAGGAGATCAAGGGGACGTCCGGGTGCTTGACCAGCGAGTCGCCGGCGTAGCCTTCTTCGCCATAGCCGTTGACCAGGTTGAACACACCGGCCGGGACGCCGGCTTCCTCGAAGATGCCCGGCCACAGGGAGGCCGAGAGCGGAGTGAACTCTGCGGGCTTGAGCACCACGGTGTTACCGGTGGCCAGCGCGGGACCGAGCTTCCAGGACTCGAGCATGAACGGGGTGTTCCACGGGGTGATCAGACCGGCCACGCCAATGGGCTTGCGGTTCACGTAGTTCACCTGGCGGCCGGGGACCTTGTAGGTGTCATCGCTCTGGGCGACGATCAGGTCCGCGAAGAAACGGAAGTTCTCCGCAGCGCGGCGCGCCTGGCCCAGTGCCTGGGTGATCGGCAGACCGGAGTCGTAGGACTCCATGGCCGCCAACTGGTCACCGCGGGACTCCACGATGTCCGCGATCTTGTGCAGCACCCGCGAGCGCTCGCGGGGCAGCATCTTGGGCCAGGGGCCCTCTTCGAACGCGGTCTTGGCGGCGGCAACAGCGGCCTCGATGTCCGCCTTCTTACCGGAGGCGGCCTTGATGTAGGGCTCGTCGGTGACCGGATTCAGAACGTCAAAGGTGTCTCCGTCAATGGAATCCACCCATTCGCCGTTGATGTAGTGGCGGATGGAATCGGGCAGGCCCTGGGGCTTGGCATCGGTGTTCGTAGTCATGTGAGTACTCCCAATGTGTGTGCTGGGTGTGGACGGTTGGTCAGTTGGTTCCGCGGCTGTTGAGGTAGCTGCGCAGTGTGGCGGTGCGGTGTTCGCGCACTGCCTTCTCCACGGCGTCCGCGGGGGCGTGGGTCTCGATCAAATGCAGGATCTGGTAGTGCTCGTTCACGGAAGCGCGAGCGCGGTTGGGCACGAAAGAAAATGTGGAGGTGCGCAGGTGATTCAGGCGTTCCCATTCCACGGCGATCATGTCGTTGAGGCGCTGGTTGGGGCACCGGCACGCCAGAATCTGGTGGAACTGGTGGTTGACCGCGGTGAAGGTTTCCGGGTCGAAGTTCTCCAGTGACTCTTCGAGCTTGGCGTTGAGTTCGCGGGCCTCGGCGAGTTCTTTCGCCGTGAGGTGCGCTGCGGATTGGGCGGTGGCCGCACCCTCCAGGATCCCCAGGGCCTCCATGGAGTAGCGGTACTGCTCACCGTCCACCATGGACACCCGGGCACCCACGTTGCGCTCGAACGTCACCAGTCCTTCGGCCTCCAGCCGACGGATCGCTTCGCGCACCGGCACCACGGACATGCCCAGGGTTTGGGCAATGTTCGCAAGCACCAAGCGGTATCCGGGCGTGAACGCCTGCTCCAGGATCTGCACCTTGATCCACTCGTAGGCGTACTGGGCCTTACCGAGTTTCTGAGTTGCTTCCGTACGAGCCGGGGTGGTCATGGGGTTGCCTCTGTCCTTGATCAGTTCCGTGTCAGCCGGTTCAGTTACCCGGAACCGGGTTCTCGGCCAGCCACTGCTGGAACTTTTCTTTCCACTCGCCGGTGGGCGGGAACAGGCCGTCGACGGGGTTGCCCTCGGCCACGCGCTCGGCCACCCAGGCATCCTCGTGTTCCTTGGCCAGTGCCGCGTCCACGACCTCCTGGGCGATGTCGCGCGGGATCACGATCACGCCGTCGTCGTCGCCCACGATCACGTCGCCGGGCAGAACGGTCGCGTTGCCGCAGGCCACGGCGATGTCCTGGTCCCACGGGACATGACGGCGCCCGAGCACGGCGGGGTGTGCGGTCTGGGCGAAGACCGGCAGGCCGATCTCCTTGACTGCCTCGTAATCGCGCACGCCGCCGTCGCTGACCACACCTGCTGCACCGTTGAACTGCGCGCGCAGGGCAAGGATGTCGCCGAGTGTTCCAGAACCGGCCGATCCGCGGGCCTCGATCACGATGACTTCACCCGGGCCCACGGCGTCGAAAACTCGCTTCTGGGTGTTGTACCCGCCGCCGTGGGATTTGAAGAGGTCCTCGCGATTCGGGACAAAGCGCAGCGTCTTGGCCGTGCCGACCATCTTGGTGCCGGCCTTCTGCGGGTAGACACCCTCGATGACCACGTTGTTGAGGCCGCGCTTACGCAGCTCCGCGGACAGGCCAGCGGTGGGCGCCTGCTCGAGCTTGGCACGTAGGTCCTCGGGCAGGCCCTTGCTATCTTCGGCCGGGAGACCGGCCTGTTCGCGGGAGCCCCATGCTTCTTCGCGCTGCTTATCGTCCACCGCGGGCATTGCGCCCAGGTTTGAATCGAAGCTCGCGGTGCCCTCGGTGACGCGACTGATCAGGCGGCCGGTGCTCGGAGCGCCGTCGGCCTGGGGTGCGTCAACTTCAATTTCGACGACGTCGCCCGGCTGGGCTACCGACGATCCCGCCGGGGTGCCGGTCAGGATGACATCGCCCTCTTCGAGCGTGACGTGCTGGGAGAGGTCCGCGACGAACTGGGCAAGCGGGAAGATCATGTGGTCGTCGGCGGTGACGTCGTCCTGCACCAGGTCGCCGTTGACCCAGGTGCGCACGCGCAACTGGTCCGGGCTGACCTTGCGGGCATCGATCAGCTCGGGACCGACCGGGGTGTAGCCGTCGCGGCCCTTGTTGCGCAGGTTGGAGCCCTTGTCAGCGGCGCGCAGGTCGTAGACGCCCCAGTCGTTGGCGGCAGTGACCGCAGCCACGTGGTCCCAAGCGTTCTCGAGGGAGACGTTCTTGGCGGGCTTGCCGATCACCAGGGCGATCTCGCCCTCGTAGGCGAGCAACTCGGTACCCGCAGGGCGCTCCACCTCTGCGCCGGAACCGGCCAGGGAGCTGAAGGGCTTGATGAAGTACGAAGGAACCGCCGGCTTGCGACCACGCTGTGCAGCACGGGATTCGTAGGCCAGGTGCACGGCAATGATCTTGCCCGGCTTCACCGGAACCGCTGCGACCTGGGAAGGAACGTTCTGAGTGCTCTCAGTCATGGAGCCTCCTCTGGTTATCCTCGGATGTTATTCGAAATCGTATATTATCTGCGGCGGGGCGACAAGGGTTGATCGCGCTGTTTGCTCACGAGACGGGCGTGGAGTAACTGAAAATCGCTGGAACTACGCGATTTGATCGTATCCAACTTGTACACGCTTTGACTAGTTGTTGCGGGGGTCTTCTTCGCGGCGTGTATGACATGCGCCACTGCACTCGCGTCTTACCGCGTGTTGACGTGTCCAGCGGTTTAAATGATGTTGATTCCCCCGTTTTAGCGACAGGACTGCAATGACGCACCCCCTCAACCTTCGGCAACTGACCGTGTCGGCAGTAGCTTTACTTCTTCTCACGGGTTGCGCGAGCACCCCGGCCGCGTCCAACGACTCAGCTTCCTCAGAACCGGCGACCCAAGCGGTCGCATCCCCCTCCCCCACTGCTGACTTGCGCGGCGAACGCGCCGTGGTGGATCGAGTGATCGACGGTGACACGATTGATGTTCAACTCAACGGAGCGATTGAGCGAGTTCGCCTTCTGAACATCGACACCCCGGAAACGAAAGATCCGAATGAGATCGTTGAATGCCTGGGCCCAGAAGCCACCGAGTACGCTGAGCAGCTTCTAGCCCCGGGCACCGTTGTGGGTTTGGAGTACGACCAGGAACGCACTGATTCCTATGGCCGCACGCTGGCGGGCGTCTTCCTGGAAGACGGCCGCCTGGCCAACGCTGAAATTGCTCGCCAAGGCTTGGCCACACCGCTCTTGATCGAACCCAATGACAAGTTCTTGCCACCGGTGGAGGAAGCCTTCGCCCAGGCGGAACACAAGGGGATCGGGCTGCTGGACCCGGCCATCGGCTGCACACTGCCCACTCAGCTGGAAGAAGCAACGGAGGCAGTGGAGAACGCATCACCAGAGGATCTTGCCGACGCGGCCACTGATGCCGCCGAGGCCGCAACCTTCCTCGCAACGCTCGATCTAATCGACGGAGACGTACACCCGCACATTCGCCACCTTCTTGAAATTCCGTCCATTCATCAGAGTGTGACAACTCTCCGAACCAATGTGGCCGACCTGGAACAACGCGCCGCTCGCCAGCAGAGCGAAACACAGAAGCAGGCCGAGAGGGACTCAGCTCGAAACAATAACGGCGGCTTAAGCGGCTCAAGCGGGTCTGACGGGTCCGGGGATTCGGCGCCACAGGCACCCTCAGCACCGGAACCCCCTCGAGCGCCACAAGCTCCCTCTGCCCCGGCCGCGCCCG
>JAKDKI010000514.1 GCA_030453435.1 Kocuria sp. | reverse complement strand
CCTGCGGTGAGCAGTGCCATGGCCTTGGGGCTGATGCGGTTCATGTCGTTCCTCAAGTATTCAGGGAAGTTGCGGGTCGTGCGGCCGCGCAAACCCGGAACAATGCCGGAGAGGGTATGACGGCGCCGTCGTGCCCCAACCTGCGATTGCATCGTCTTAGGTTTGCCTTACCTGACAAACTATCGGGCGGAAACGCATGTGCGCAAGCTAATAGCGAAGGTATTTCTGACCTAATTTTTTCACCGCCCAGTGAACGCTTGGCACTCGTCTTGACCGACTGCCAGCCCAACCCTAGAGTGACTATTAGCACTCTCCGGGTGAGGGTGCTAAGGGCCAGGCGCTCAATCGGCACCGCGACGACGGTTGGCACGCCAACTGGCTCGTAGCGCATCCACGGTCATGGGACCCCATGAACCACCGTGGGCGCTCACCGTCTCATACGCCTAAAGAAAGGGAGAGATCGTGTCGGTCTCCATCAAGCCCCTCGAGGACCGCATTGTGGTCCAGCCGCTGGCCGCCGAGCAGACCACTGCTTCCGGTCTGGTCATCCCCGATACCGCCAAGGAGAAGCCCCAGGAGGGCACCGTCCTGGCTGTGGGTCCGGGCCGCGTTGACGACAAGGGCAACCGCATCCCCGTGGACGTCAAGGAAGGTGACCTGGTCATCTTCTCCAAGTACGGCGGAACCGAGGTCAAGTACAACGGCGAAGAGTACCTCGTGCTCCCGGCACGTGACGTGCTGGCTGTCATCGAGAAGTAAGTCTTCCAATACCTTTCTGCGCGGTGCCCGCTGCGCCTACTCGTGAGTGGGTGGCGCACGGGTACCGCGTTTTTCACCCTTAGTCTTCTCGCCCGATAAGGAGCACACATGCCCAAGCAGTTGGCGTTCAACGACGCCGCTCGCAAAGCCCTTGAGGCCGGTGTCAACCGGCTTGCCGATACCGTCAAGGTCACCCTCGGCCCGCGTGGGCGCAACGTTGTCCTGGACAAGAAGTGGGGCGCCCCCACGATCACCAACGACGGCGTCACCATTGCTCGCGAAGTAGAGCTGGACGACCCGTACGAGAACCTCGGCGCTCAGCTCGCCAAGGAAGTTGCCACCAAGACCAACGATGTTGCCGGTGACGGCACCACCACCGCGACCGTGCTGGCTCAGGCCCTGGTCAAGGAGGGTCTGCGCAACGTGGCCGCCGGTGCGGCCCCCAGCGAGATCAAGCGCGGAATCGAAGCAGCCGTGGAGGCCGTGTCCCAGCGTCTGCTGGACAACGCCCGCCCGGTCGAAGGTCAGGACGTGGCCCACGTGGCCGCGATCTCCGCTCAGTCCCCGGAAATCGGTGAGCTGATCGCTCGCGCTTTCGAGACCGTGGGGACCGACGGCGTCATCACCATCGAAGACGGCTCCTCGACCGAGGTCGAGCTGGACGTCACCGAAGGTATGCAGTTCGACAAGGGCTACCTCTCGCCGTCGTTCATCACCGACCAGGAGCGCCAGGAAGCCGTCCTCGAAGACAGCCTGATCCTGCTCTACCAGGGCAAGATCTCTTCCGTGCAGGACCTGATGCCGGTTCTGGAAAAGGTACTGCAGGCCAAGAAGCCGCTGACCATCATCGCGGAGGACGTCGAGGGCGAGGCCC
>JAKDKI010000140.1 GCA_030453435.1 Kocuria sp. | reverse complement strand
CTAAGAAGTAACCCGCCTCGCCCCAGGATGACGAAAGCCCGCCGAGTCGTATGCACACGACTCGGCGGGCTTTTTCACGGAGAGATTTCCCGCTACAGGCTACGGAACTCCGCGACGATCTCCGCCGCGGGCCGTGCCTGACAGGCCCCAAATCCCGAACCCGCCCACAGGTTCAAACCTTCCGGATTATCCGCCGACGCCGCTCGCAACGGTGCCGTCATGTAGTGCACTTGCGGGTACCCGACCACTTGATTCGCGGCCATGCGTTCAGTGAACCGGTTGCTCAGTGCTCGCGCCGCACGACCCGAGAACGCCCGGGTCACCACGGTGTCCCGGTACTGGCCGTTGACCAGCGCGTCCTTGTGCGCGTCCTTGGTGCCGGCTTCATCGGCGGTGAGGAACAGGGTTCCCACTTGAACTGCGGAAGCGCCTGCTCCGAGAAGGTTCTGCGCGATCTCCGGGCTGGTCACTCCCCCGGCCGCGATCACGTGCCTGTCCGTGTACTCACGCGCCAGACTCACCAGTTCGTGGGTACTGCTTTCGGACGGTTCCTTGGCTTGTCCATGAGTGGCCCGGTGTCCGCCCGCCTCAGCTCCCTGAACGACGATCGCGTCCGGATGCAGGGCATCGGCAGCGCTGACCTCCTCAGGATCCGTTGCGTTGAGGACTATCTCGGTGCCCACGGACCGCAAGCGAGCGACGTCGTCGGCGGTGGGCAGACCGAACGTGAACGAAACGAGCGGGACCGGGTTGGCCACGAGGTAATCAACCTTGGCGGGGTACTGATCATCGTTGAACGGGCCTGGCTCGGGCGCCTCGATGCCCAGCTCAGCGGCCATGGGGGCGAGCGCGGTGGCGTACGCGTCGAGTGCCTCGGGATCGGAGGGGTCCGCTTCGGGGACGAACAGGTTCACGCCAAAGTTCAGTGTGCCAGCGCGGACGTCGTCGATCTCGGCGGCCATCGCCTCGACCGTCTTGTAACCGGCGGCGAGCATGCCCAGCCCGCCGGCCTGAGACACCGCCACCGCGAGCGCCGCGTTGGACGGCCCACCCGCCATGGGAGCCTGGATGAGCGGGACGCAGAGGGTGTCGAGCATGGTGGTCACGGTGTCTCCCTATGATGGTCGGGTGTCTGAATCCAACCCTGCCACCGACCGTTCTCGTACGCCATCAGTTACTTCCGACGACGCCGCACCCGGCCTTGCCGCTGATCGTCCCGTCATCAAGGTGACCGGGGTGGTGCTGCGCCGCGCGAACGGCGACGTGCTGACCGTGCGCAAGCGCAACACCGGGATGTTCATGTTCCCCGGTGGAAAACCCGAGGTCGGCGAGACTCCCCTCGACACAGCTATCCGTGAGGTGGAAGAGGAACTGGGCCTAAAGCTGGCCCCAGAGGACCTGGTTCCCGTGGGCGAATGGATGACCGATGCCGCGAACGAACCCGGCCACGGCCTGCACAGTCACGTGTTCAGGGGACTCACTCTTCTGACCAAGGCCCCCGTACCGGCACGTGAAATCGCCGAACTGCGCTGGCAGCCGGTCAACGGAGTGGAGGATGTCGAGGATCTCGCTCCCCTGGCTCGCTGGTATGCGATTCCGGCAGTCCGAGAGCTTTAGTAGTCCGGAAGGACTTTCCTATGTCACGGGGCGAAGAGCGCGCCTCGTCCATGAGTGCGTTGGGTTCAAGCTGGGCCGTTGGACGGCGAGTGACTCGTTAGTGTCATCTCGGCGCGGTCCCGCCTTGCCCTGAAGTAGGTCATCAAGCCGATCGTCGTGACAACCACGAGAGTGATGAACCAGTTGCCCCAGTCCGCTCCTCCTGACCACCACAACCCGACCAGGGACAGCAAGGCAACGATCCCCTGGACGACGAAGGTCATCAGAAGGATGTAGACCAGCAGCTTGGGGACGGTCGAGGGCGACCCACCAATGGGTAACTCGGAACCGTCGGAATCCGGGTCAAGACGGCCTTGCGCCTTGAGAGACATAATTTGCTGATCACGGAAGAGATACCCCGTAAGACCGGCGATAAGCCCCGCCAAAGCGCAGTACGCCAGAGTGTTGAGGGTCGCCCGCTCAGCATCCCCCACGATCAGGCGGTAGAGCGACGTGACGCCCAGAGTGAAGAACGTAAGGATGAACCCGGCGAAGATCGCTCGGGGGATGGTCGTGACATTGAAAAAACCGCTCACAGGTTCTCCTCCTTAGGGATTCTCCCTTGAGTCTCAAGATTTCGGATGCGAACCCCGCGGCCGAAATACCCGATGGACGCCACAACCGCGCCTTGCACGAAAAACGACACAACGTGAAACAGGCTGACTGTTCCGACATCAAAAACAACGGAAATGGCTGTCGCAAATCCGAGCATGATGAGCGCCAGAGTCACTGCTAGCAGCACCGCCCGCCAAAATGTATGCGGAAAGTACGGATCCGCCGCCTGAATGATCGCGGTCCTGGATTTCTCATCCGTTTCGCTCATGGGCGTTTTAACTGTGTCAGTAGCCATCACGCACTCTCCTTCGGAATTTCATCGCCCGTGTACATAACCCAGGTCTGGATAGCCGCCATTACGAAACACATCGCCAGGGTGAAACCCGTAGTGGCCTCGAAGAGCCCGACGTGGGTGATGAGGTTGAGAAGTCCGAACAGCGCAATCGCAATGGACACTCCGAACCCGACCACATACAGGTTCGATGGGGGCAGAGGAAATGGTTGATCGGATACCGCTTGTCCCCTGGCTTCCGCCTTCAGCACCTTCTTTTCGTGGCGGACTCTTATTTTCTGCCGACGGGTGCCTCTCCCGAGTATTCCGCCGATGGCACTACCCACTGCAGGCCCGATGGCGACGAAGAAGATCGAGCCCGCCTGAAACCCAGACGAGAACAACTCGACTAGAGCGAAGACACCCAGCGTGAAGAAGTACACCCATGCCGCGTATGCAATCGCTCGACCCGCCGTCCACGGATACCACCAGTCCAGCTCAATGACCTGCTCATCGCTGAGCACTGGGACACTTCTCTGTTCTGGCACTGCGGTTGACATCTGAAACACCTTCTCGTGACTCGTCACGTTCTGGGCATTCCACCGTTGCATGTCTGACCAGCCACTTCAACTAGCCAAATGGCCAGTTTTCTTTCCTACGCGATAGGCCACCAGACCCACAGCGGTGACACCCGAGAGCGTGATGGCCCAACTGGCCCAGCCCGTTCCGCTCGACCACTGACCGAGCCACTCTGGTAGAACAAACCGTTCACTGGCGGCCCTCAATATTGGTGCCTTTACCCAAGTACAAGAACCACACCAGTAGTGCCACTGGTATGAAGCACATGGCGAAGATAAACCAGTTCAGCGGGCCGAAGGCGCCCAAGTGGCTCATGAGACTGAGAAAACCGAACAGGGCGAACCCTATGGATATCGCGTAAGCCACCAACCTCCAGGTGGGTGTTACCGACTCTGGAGATCTAGACCCACTCTCTTGGCTTTGACTGCCCCACTTAAGCTTCCGCTTAGCCAGATGGTCGCGGTACTTCTCACGACGATTGCCCCGTGACAAGTACAGGCCTGCAGCGCCGGCTAGAGCAGCAGGAATGATGCTCCAATAGTTCAGACCGTCTCGAAGCAGGGAAAATTGCAATTCAATTGCCGTGACTGCACCTACCGCAACAAAGTAAGTCCACGCTGCATACGCGACTGCTCGCCCCACCGTATGTGGATACCACCAGTCCAGCTCGATAACTTGCTCATCAGTGAGCTTCGGGACGTTTCGCTGTTCTGGCACTGCGGTCGACATCTGAAACACCTTCTCGTGACTCGTCACGTTCTAGGCATTCCACCGTTTCATCCCTAACCGGCCCGTTCAATGGCCATATGGCCAGTTCTGGACAATCGGGGCTAGGTTTTCCGCATCACCGTGGCGGCGTCGACATCGATATCACCCTGCGATTCCGCGGCATCCGGCGATGAGCTCGGGGTAATCCCCAGTTGTTCCAAATCAATGGTCCGCAGCTGCCCGTTCGTATCGTTCACCGGTGCATGCAGCAGAGTGGCTGTGGCCCAGCCGTGGGTCAGCAGGTAGTGATCGCTGTTCGGCTCCTCGCGTCCGGTCTCGGCGCTGTACGTCACTGCAATGTGTGTGTCGTCGCCCCGATCGATCTGCGCCTGCACCGCGCCGAAGGAGGCCAATTCGGCAGGCTTGAGGCCCCGGAGACGTTCGGGGGCGACGTCGGGAACGTTGATGTTCAAGATTCTGCCGTCGAATTCCCGAGTCTCCCAACGCTCCAGAGCGAACTTGGTGACCAGTAGTGCCGTCTCCCAATGCTGCGGCTGGCCTGAGGTGATCGAGACCGCGATCCCGGGAATCCCGTGCGAAGCGGCCGTCAACGCCGCGCCTACCGTGCCCGAATGCAACGTGGCCTTACCCGTGTTCGCACCCAGGTTGACGCCGGACAGCACCATGTCCGGCACCGCACCGAACGCCCCGTAAGAAGCCAAGAAAGCGATCAGCGCCGGGGCCGCCTTCACACCCACACATTCCACGCCCTCCGGCATGTTGGGCGGATCGGCATCCACGAGCGCGATCTTGCCGTCGATCTCCTCGCCGGACAGGGACGCGCTGGCACCCGAATACTCCTCGGCGGGCGCGGCGACCTTGACCTCGTGGCCTCGGTCCAGCGCCGCTTGGGCGAGCACCGCGAGTCCCGGGGAAGCAATGCCGTCATCGTTGGTCACAAGGATGCGCATGGCCCCATGCTTCCACGCCGCTCGCCCGGTCACCAGGGCCGAGCGCGTTTAGGACAGTTTTCGAATGGTGATCTGGCGGGCGAACTTCTCGATCGTCGTGCGATTTCCCGTGCCCAACCCACGCCGCGCCACATTGAGCGCTCCAGCGGATGCGCCCAGCGCCACGGCATCGACGAGATCGAGTCCGCGCGCGAGACCCACCGAAATTCCCGCAGTCATCGAGTCTCCCGCACCTCGGTGGTCCAGCGGCGTGATCGACGGCGCGGACACCTCTCGCACCGAATCGTTCTCGACCAACAGGGCCGGATCTTTCGCTCGCGAGATGACGACGGCGCCCGCCCCGCGTTCCAGCAACATCTTGCCTGCCTCGGTGAGAGACTCGGCGGTCTCGTCCTCCACGATCTCGAGGTCCATGATTTCCTCGTGGCTGATCTTGAGGACATCTACGCCGGCGTCGACACTGGCCAGGGCAGGCTTCCCACTCAGATCCGCAACCACGGGAGTGCCGGCATCCCGTGTATCACGAATGAGCCTTCGGAAGAACGATGACGGGACCACATCGGCCGGCTCCGCACCCGTGACCACCAGGACATCGGAGGCCAGAGCGTCCACAAAGGCCGTGCCGTACAAATCATCCAACTCGTGGCGGGACAGCTCCGGCGGCGGCATGTGGGCCTGGGTCTCCCGGTCCTCACCGCGCAGATCGTAGACGTAACCGCCGTTGCCGTAGTTGTAACGCACCGCGTTGACCTGCATGCCCATACCGTCCAGCATGGTCCGGATCAGTGAACCCAGTTCCCCGCCGAACGGGCCATTGATGGAGATTTCGGCTCCCAAAGAACCGGCCATGCGGGCGACCCACAGGCCCTGACCGCCCGGATGGAGATGGACATCCGACTCATGGTCGCTGCGGTTGCGATAAGCAGCGGGCTCGGTCATCTCCACCACCAATAGCGGGGTGGGAACCAAAATCGATACGCGGGGCTTGTTCCCGGTGGACGTGGGAGTCATGGCCGAAAACTACTACGAGTTAGGCCCTGGTGAACAGTAGGCATCGGTGTCACCATGGTGGAATGAACGCCACCGCGCCCGTACGCATCCTGGAGGGCCAAGCCGCCAGCGATCACACGCAGAAAGTGCTGACCGCGTACTTCAGCGAGCTCAATCATCGAATTGACGGCGGTTTCGACCCAGATCTCACGGAGAGCACCTCACCGGAACAGGTCACACCGCCCCGCGGCGACTTCTTCCTCATGACTGAATTGATCTCCGGAGAGGTCATTGCGTGTGGTGCCGTGCGCAAACTTGATGACTCCACCGTGGAGCTCCGCCGGATCTGGGTCACCCCTGATCACCGCGGCAAGGGACACGCTCGCACACTCGTCCGTTCGCTGGAGAACAAGGTACGCGCCCTGGGTGCCCACACCGCGGTCGTCTCTCTCAATGAGGAGATGACGGAGGGCATCGCCATGTTCCGCAAACGCGGCTACGAACCCGTGGAGCCCTTCCACGAGAACACCACGGCCACCGT
>JAKDKI010000139.1 GCA_030453435.1 Kocuria sp. | reverse complement strand
CGCTTGATCTTGCCCAGCTGGTCCATCAGACCGGCCTTGTTCTGCAGACGGCCGGCGGTGTCGATGAGCACCACGTCCGATTCCTGATCGATACCAGCCTGCACGGCGTCGAAGGCGACCGATGCCGGATCCGCGCCTTCCTGTTCGGAACGCACCGTGGCAACGCCCACCCGGGCGCCCCAGGTCTCGAGCTGGTCCGCGGCGGCGGCACGGAAGGTATCCGCAGCGCCCAAGAGGACGTCCTGGTCCTCGGCCACGAGCACGCGGGCGAGCTTTCCCACCGTGGTCGTCTTGCCCACGCCATTGACGCCCACCACCAGAACCACTGCGGGTTTACCGGGGGCGCCCACGGAGTTGATGGAGCGATCCATCGTGGGATCGACGAGCTTCAGCAACTCTTCGCGCAGCATGGCCTTGACGTGAGCGGGATCCTTGGTGCCCTCCACCCGCACGCGCTTCTGAAGGTTTTCCACCAGTTCCAGTGACGCATCTGTGCCGAGGTCCGCCATGAGGAGCGTGTCCTCGATTTCGTCCCACACGTCCTGGTCGATGCGTTCACGGGACAGTAGCGCCAGCAGGCCCTTGCCCAACACGTTGTTCGACTTGGACAGGCGACCGCGCAACCGGGCCATGCGCCCCATTGCGGATTCAGGCCGCTCCAAAGTGGTGGTCGGGCGTTCCTCGACGAGGACGTCCCCTTCACCCGGTGGGGCGTCATCGATGTCCCTGGTTTGCTGGTAGCCGCCCTTGGGGGCTTTGGGCTTGCGGAGCAGCATGGTGCCGAAGATCACCATGAGTGCCACCGCTACGACGGCTATAACGAGTATCCAAATCCATTGAGTCGTGGTCACCCTTCTAATGTTCCATAAACTGTTCGACGTGTCCCGCCCAAACGAAGATCCCACGCCCACCGATCCCTCCAACGCGCCCGTGACGGGCCCCCAGCCCACGGTTGCCCGGGGCAAGGAGAAGGTGCCTTCTCAAATCAAGGTGTTGATCGCCGCGGCGTTCGTGATCGCCATCGGATACGGGATCGTAGCTCCGGTGCTGCCCCAGTTCGCCTCGAGTTTCGGGGTGGGAGTCGCGGCGGCCTCCGCCGTGGTGAGTGCCTTCGCCCTGTGTCGGTTGCTGTTCGCCCCGGCCAGCGGCGCGGTCGTCAACAAACTGGGTGAGCGGCCCACGTATTTGATCGGTCTGTTGGTCGTCGCGCTGTCCTCGGCGGCCACGGCATTTGCGGAGACCTACTGGCAGTTGCTGTTGTTCCGCGGGCTGGGTGGTGTCGGTTCCACCATGTTCACCGTCTCCGCCATGGGCTTGATCGTGCGCTTGGCACCGCCCCGGATGCGCGGACGGATTTCCGGTTATTACGCCACGGCTTTCCTGCTGGGCGGCATTCTGGGCCCCGTGGTGGGCGGGCTGCTCGCCGGATTCGGCATGCAGGCACCCTTCATCATTTACGCGGTAGCCCTGCTGATCGCCTCCGCCGTGGTGTACTTCCGGCTCAAGGACGAAACCCTCGCCGCTCGCAAGGCCAAGAACCCGCAGCAGCCCATGAAGTTCCGCGAGGCTTTCGAAGTGGGTGCTTACCGTTCCGCCCTGGTGTCCAGCTTTGCCACCGGATGGACCGCCTACGGGGTGCGCGTGGCGCTGATCCCCCTGTTGGCCGTACAGCTCGTCGGTGAGGGGCCGCAGGTCGCCGGTCTGGCTCTGGCCGTGTTCGCGGCAGGTAACGCCCTGGCCCTCACCTTCACCGGCCGTCTCACCGACAAATTGGGCCGCAAACCGCTGATCCTCACGGGCCTGATCGTGTGCGCGGTGGCAACCATCGGGGTGGGACTGGTCTCTTCCGTTCCCCTGTTCGTGATCCTGTCCCTGATCTCGGGCATGGGTTCCGGCACGTTGAACCCCGGACAGCAAGCGGCGGTCGCGGACGTGATCGGTCCGGAGCGGGCCGGCGGCAAGGTGCTCTCCCGCTACCAGATGAGCGCGGACGCGGGTCAGATCCTGGGCCCCATTCTGGCGGGCGCTCTGGCGGATGCCGCCGGTTTCGGATGGGCCTTTGGTGTCTCCGGTGGCCTCATGCTCTTGGCCGCGCTCGCGTGGTTGCCCGCTAAAGAAACCATGCCCTCGGAAGAGAATCCCGACAACAATAAACAGGCCGCCTGATGCGGGGCAGCCTGGTCCGCGGTGGTCTGGCCCAGATCCTCCCGGTCCAGGTCAACCAGGCTCAGGGCCACCGGGCTCGGGGTCTCCTGGTCGAGATCAGCCGGGCGTTCTCCCGGTCGAGATCAAACGGGCTCAATCCAGCCGGGCCCAATCCAGCGAGGACTTGTGTCAGCGCAGTTCCGCGAGCTTCTGCCCCACGACCAGGCTGACGCCGTCCCCGCGCATCGATACACCGTACAGGGCGTCCGCGATCTCCATGGTCCGTTTCTGGTGCGTCACGATGATGAGCTGAGAGCTCTCCTGCAGCTGCTGGAAAATCGTCAGCAAGCGGCCCAGGTTGCGGTCGTCCAACGCGGCCTCCACCTCGTCCATCACGTAGAACGGCGAGGGCCGGGCCTTGAAGATGGCCACGAGCAATGCGAGAGCGGTCAGCGAGCGCTCGCCGCCGGACAGCAGCGAGAGTCGCTTGATCTTCTTACCGGCCGGTCGCGCCTCCACGTCCACACCGGTGGTGAGCATGTCGTCCGGGTCGGTCAGGCGCAGGCGTCCCTCGCCACCGGGGAACAGTGTTGCGAAGACGTCCACGAATTGCTCGGCGGTGTCCTGGTAGGCCTCGGTGAACACCCGTTCCACGTGCTCGTCCACCTGTCGGATGATGTTGCGCAGATCCGCGCGTGAGTTCTTGACGTCCTCGAGCTGCTCCACCAAGAAGCTGTGGCGCTCCTCCAGCGCCGCAAATTCTTCCAGCGCCAGCGGGTTGACCTTGCCCAGTGCCTTGAGCTGCTTCTCCGCACGGCGCAACCGGGTTTCCTGCTCATCACGCCGGAACGGCGCGCCCGGATCCGTCATGGCCGGCATGCGATCCATGTCCTGGACCTCGTCGCGTTCTTCAGCCTCCTGAGCGGCTTCCAACACGGCGTCCGCGTCCGGTACCGGCAGATGCGGGCCGTAGTGGTCCACCAGGTAGTCCGGCGTCATACCGAGCTCCTCGAGCGACGACTTCTCGAGAGCTTCCAGCTTGGCCTGCCGCTGAGCCAGGTCAAGCTCTTCGCGGTGCAGTTGTTCGGTGACCTCGCTGAGACGTTTGGCCAGTTCGTCTCGTTCGGCGCGCAGCCGTCCGGCGGCCTCATCCAGCCCGGCCCGTTCCGTGTCCGCGGCATCACGAACTCGCGCGGCTTCGGTCACGGATACTTCAGCGCGCAGCCGCAGATAATCGGCGGCTTGGACCACAGCCTGGGCGACAGCGGCCTGCACGCGGCGTCGTTCGGCGCGCCGCGCGGCCTCGGCCTGTGCCACGCGCTCGGCCTGGGCGGCACGCGCTTGAGACTGCGCGCGGGACTGGACCGATCGATGCTGTTCCTCCAACCCCCGCAGGGCCAAGCGAGCCTGAGTCTCGGTTTCGCGAGCCTCGCGAGCCGCACGATCGGCCCGGTCCTTCGCCGACGCCGCCTCCAACTGGTCCCGCTCGAGGGTCTCCTCGTCGCCGCTGTCCACAGCCTCGGCGCGGGCCACGGCCTCCTGCAATTGCGCCTCGCGTTCACCGAGTCGCTGTTCCGCGGTCGCGAGCGCCTCACGACGCCGCTGCAATTCCGCATCCGCGGACGCCAAGACCGCTTCGGCACGGCTCAGCGCATTCGCGGCATCCGAGGCGGCCTTCTGCTGATCACGCGCCACACCACCCGCCTCGCGGGACTTGGCGGTGGCCTCCGTCCGAAGGGCATCGGCGTCCTTGGCCGCGGCTGAGGCGGTCTCCAGCTCACGTGACCAACGCTCGACCTCCGAGCGAGCTTTATCGATCTGCGCGTGAATCTCCAGGCTGCCGGCCGCCTCCGCGGCACCGCCCTGAGCCCGATAGGTCCCGAAGACATCTCCATCGGCGGTCACCGCCCGAATGCCGTTGATACCCGCTGCCTCGGCTGCATCCACCACGGCAACGGCCGCGGCGGTGTCGGGAACCAGGACCGTTGACTCGAGAAGGCTGCGCACCGAGGTAAGAATCGCTTCCCCCGACGGGTTCGTTGAGGCCTCGGGCGATCCCGACAGCACCTCGACCGCACGCACCGCGCCCTCGGGCAGTTTCAGACTGGTTGGCTCCCCCGCCGCGTGACGTCCAGAGGTCACCAGGACATTGACGCGACCGCGGTCCTCGGATCGCAGGGACGCGAAAATCTCTGCGGCGCGCGTATGGGAACGAACCGCGAGCGCCTCGGACCATGGCCCCAGTGCCGCGCCCACGGCGCGTTCCCAGCCTTCTGCCACGCGAACCGCGTCCGAGACCGCGCCCAGCACGGCGTCCCCGTGACTGGTCGAAACGGCTTGCGAACCATCGGGTTGCGGCATGGACTGTTGCAGCGTGTCCAGGCGCACCGTCACGGAATGGTGCTCCCGCAGCACACGCTGGCGTTCAGCCTCGGCCTGGCGAGCGGTCGTCTCCGCCCGCTCGGCGTTCTCACGGGCCTGGTCCGCAAGCTCAGCGCTGCGTCCGGCCGTTGTGCGCAGTGTTTCCGCGCGCTCGCTGAGCTTGCTGTGTTCGCCACGAGCCCCTTCGGAGCGGCCGATCACATCGTTGATTTCCACCCGCAGCCGCTCGATGTCGGCCTCCGCAGAGGTCAGGCCCGATCGTGCCGAGGTCACGGCGGCAGCCAACTTGGCCTGCCCGGCGCGCCGATCCGCCGCCTCGCGCAGCAGTTGCGCGGTGCGTTGCTCGGCGGCTCGTGCGGTTTCTTCAGCCTCACGGCGCGCGGTTTCCACCGACGTCAAGTGTTCCCGGGATTCGGCGACCCGCTCTTCGAGCCCCGCGGCCTCCGTCCGGCTGCGCTCGGCTTGTTCCTCGAGCCGGTTCGCGTCCTTACCCGTGTCCTGCTCCGGTTCGGCAGAGCCCAGAAGCCGACGCCGCTCCCCAGCCAACGAGGACAGCGCACGGTAGCGATCGCGCACCGTGCTGAGTTCGTACCAGCTCGTGCGCGCTGCGTTGAGCACGGGTGCCGTGCGGGCGGCTTGCGCTTCAGTCTCCTGAAGCCGGGCGGCCAGCTGCTCCAGCAGTTGATCAAGTTTCTGTTTCTCCGCGCGGGTGGTTGCACTGGACGCGCTATCGGTCTGTAACGCGGCTCGGGCCTGCACCACGTCGTCCGCGAGCAACCGGGACTTGGCGTCGCGCACGTCGTACTGGATGCGCTGGGCCTTGCGTGCCGTGCGCGCCTGCCTTCCCAACGGTGTCAACTGCCGTTGGATCTCCCCCACCAGATCTTCCAGGCGGTCCAGGTTGGACTGCAGGGAATCGAGCTTGCGGAGGGTCTTCTCCTTGCGGCGGCGGTGTTTGAGGATGCCCGAGGCTTCTTCGATGAAACCGCGGCGGTCTTCCGGAGTGGCCTGCAGGATGCGGTCCAGCTGGCCCTGACCCACGATGACGTGCATTTCCCGGCCCAGACCCGAATCCGAGAGCAGTTCTTGGATGTCGAGCAAACGGCATGAACGGCCATTGATCGCGTATTCGGATCCACCCGTCCTGAACAGTGTGCGCGAAATGGTGACTTCGCTGTATTCGATGGGTAGGGCGCCGTCGGCGTTGTCGATGGTCAGCGAAACGTGCGCCCGGCCGAGGGCGGACCGGCCGGAGGTGCCGGCAAAAATAACGTCTTCCATCTTGCCGCCGCGCAGGGACTTGGCGCCCTGCTCGCCCATCACCCAGGCGAGGGCATCCACCACGTTGGACTTACCGGATCCGTTGGGGCCCACGACCGCGGTGACTCCGGGTTCGAAGTTGAAGGTGGTGGCCGATGCGAAAGACTTGAAACCGCGCACGGTGAGGGTTTTCAAGTGCACGTGTGAGGCTCCTAGCGTGAGATGTTCACCACCGCGCGGTCCTCGTCAGGGGAGGACGGGCTCGCGCAACCACACCACTGTACCCGCGCCGGCGTGCGGATCAGGGACCCGTCAATAGTCAGCCTGCAGAGAAACGGCTGGGAGCCACTGGCCTCGAGTTTGAAACTGATCGATAGACTAAGCCGGTCCAGTCCGCCTGCTCGCTCGAGCGCCCGAGGCGATGAATCATCTATCGATTCATCACGGCGCGGGGAGAGCCCTGTCTCGAAAGCGCCACGTTGATCGGAAACTCAACCATTAGAAAC
>JAKDKI010000513.1 GCA_030453435.1 Kocuria sp. | reverse complement strand
CGGGGACGGGCTCGGTGTAGGGCTCCACACCCAGGTACGTACGAGCGAACTCGGTGATGTCCGGGAGCTTGGCATCGATGTGAGCCGGCTCCAGGTGGGTGAGGTCCAACAGGACGTAGTCCTTGTTGGGACCGCAACCGCGGCCCTCACGGACCTCGTTGGCCATGGAGCGGGCCACGATGTCACGGGGTGCGAGGTCCTTGATGGTGGGGGCATAGCGCTCCATGAAGCGCTCACCGTCCGAGTTACGCAGAATGCCGCCCTCGCCACGTGCCGCCTCGGACACCAAGATGCCCAGGCCTGCAAGACCGGTCGGGTGGAACTGGACGAACTCCATGTCCTCCAGCGGCAGACCCGCGCGGAACGCGATGGCCATGCCGTCACCGGTCAGGGTGTGTGCGTTGGAAGTGGTCTTGAAGACCTTGCCGGCACCACCGGAAGCGAAGATCACGGACTTGGCCTGGAACACGTGCAGCTCGCCGGTGGCCAGGTCGTAGGAGACCACGCCAGCGGGGCGACGGCCCTCGGGGGTGTCCACCATGATCAGGTCGAGCACGTAGTACTCGTTGTAGAACTCCACGTTGTGCTTGATGCAGTTCTGGTAGAGCGTCTGCAAAATCATGTGACCGGTGCGGTCGGCGGCGTAACACGCACGGCGAACGGGGTTCTTACCGTGGTCCCGGGTGTGACCACCGAAACGACGCTGGTCGATCTTGCCCTCGGGCGTGCGGTTGAAGGGCAAGCCCATCTTCTCGAGGTCGAGAACCGCGTCAATGGCCTCCTTGGCCATGACTTCCGCGGCGTCCTGATCGACCAAGTAGTCGCCACCCTTGACGGTGTCGAACGTGTGCCATTCCCAGTTGTCTTCTTCGACGTTGGCCAGAGCCGCGCACATGCCACCCTGGGCTGCGCCGGTGTGTGACCGGGTGGGGTAGAGCTTGGTCAGTACGGCAGTGCGGGCGCGCTGGCCGGATTCAATGGCGGCGCGCATGCCGGCGCCACCGGCGCCGACGATAACCACATCGTACTTGTGAACCTGCATACCAGATGCTCTTTCTATGTGGATGAGTAAGTGAAGTGAACGTGCCCGTTCCGGGTGATCAATAGATCAAGCGGCGAAGCCCTGAGGCTCCGCCGCCCGAGTTATCACACGGTGTGGCAGAAGGAAGCGAGCAGCTCCGGATCGGCACCGGCGGGGCAGGGATCGAAGGTGAAGATCACCAGGGTGCCCAGCAGGATGACGAAGCCCGATGCCAAGAACAGCAGGACCTTCAGCCAGAAACGGGTGACGTTACGCTCGGCGTAGTCGTCGATGATGGTGCGCACGCCGTTGGTGCCGTGGAGCATGGCCAGCCAAAGCATGACCAGGTCCCAGACCTGCCAGAACGGATTGGCCCACTTGCCACCCACGAAACCGAAGTCGATGGCGTGAACGCCTTCGCCGACCATCAGGTTTACGAACAGGTGACCGAACACCAGGACGACCAGCACAATGCCGGACAAGCGCATGAACAACCACGCGAGCATCTCGAAGTTGCTGCGGGAGGCACCGGAACGGTTGTACTTGACGCCGTTCACCTCGAGGTCCCGGCTACGGGGGACCTGGATTTTGGTCTTGAGAGGTGTGCTCACGGAATCAGCCTCCGAAT
>JAKDKI010000138.1 GCA_030453435.1 Kocuria sp. | reverse complement strand
CTCATGACGAGAACGGCGACAACCCTAAGGATCCGTTCCAGGAGATGTTCGAACGTCTGCTCGGGTCCCAGGGAATGTCGGGTGAGAACATGCCCGGTGGCATGCCCATGAACCCGCAGGCGATGTCCATGATGTTCCAGCAGATCCAGTCGATGATGAGCACCGGTGGAACCGATGAGCCCGTCAACTGGGAGCTGGCGCGCAACCACGCTCGGCAGGTGGCTTCACAGAAGGGCGACCCGTCGATGACCGGCAAGCAAAAGGGCGCCGTGGATGACGCCATGAAGCTCGCCGAACTGTGGCTCACTCCGCAGACGGCTTTTGCCGAACCCACCACTTTGCCCACCGCATGGTCCCGCGCGGAGTGGATCGAGGCGACCGCTGAGACGTGGAAGGAAATGACCACCCCCGTGGCAGCTTCTGTCTCCAAGGCCATGACCGAGGCGATGACCAAGCAGTTGCCGCCGGAGCTGTCCCAGGCTATGGGCGGAGCGGACCTGTCCGGAATGCTGTCCGGAGCGGGTTCCATGCTGTTCGGTATGCAGCTGGGTCAGGCCGTGGGCGCGCTGTCTTGCGAGGTCGTGTCCTCCACGGACGTGGGTCTGCCCCTGTCCAAGGACCGCTCCGCGTTGGTCCCCTCCAACATTGCCGAGTTCAGTGAAGGCTTGGACCTGCCCGCCTCTGACGTCATGCTGTACCTGGGCATCCGCGAGGCCGCGCACGTGCGCCTGTTCCACGGTGCGCCGTGGCTGCGCGATCATGTGCTGGGTCTGATCACCAAGTTTGCCGCGGGCATCCACATCGACATGGATCGCATTGAGACCATTGCGCAGGATCTGGATCCCATGGATCCCTCCGGCATCCAGGATGCCTTGGCCTCCGGCGTGTTCAGCCCGCAGATGACGCCCGACCAGGAAGCGACTCTGGCCCGTCTCGAGACTATTTTGGCTCTCATCGAGGGCTGGGTCACCCGGGTCACGGTGGCCTCGACGGCCAATATCCCGTCCGCCGCAGCACTCACCGAGATGATGTCCCGGCGCCGCGCCGAGGGCGGACCCGCCGAGCGCACCTTTGGCTCGCTCGTGGGCCTCGAACTGCGCCCGCGCCGCATGCGCGAGGCCACAGCGTTCTGGGAACACATGGAGAACAAGCGTGGCATCGAGGAACGCGATGGGCTCTGGGAGTCGGCCGAGCTGCTGCCCACCAATGAGGACCTCGACGATCCCGAGGGCTTCGAACAGCGCCGCGGTCTGCTGACCGCCAGCGATGACGAGATGGACGCCGCTCTGGCCAAGTTGCTGGCCGGCGGTTACGAGGGCTCCGAGAACGGTGACACTGCCGATTCTCAGGACTCAGGGTCCGAGGGGACCGCTGATTCTGCCGGTACCGAGGGCTCCGCCGACTCCGGTGATGACTCACCGGAGGAGCCCGGAGACTCCCCCAAGGCTTAATCCACGGCTGCCGATCCCTCTCGGGGGTTGGCATCCGCCCAAGCGACGCCGTCCAGGAACTGGGCGGCGTCGTTTGCTTTGGGGTGTTTACGAGCCAAGGACCAGAATCGTTCGTTGTGGTGTGCCTCCAGCAGGTGCACCAGCTCGTGGAGCACCACCGTTTCCAGGACCCAGTCCGGCACCGTGGCCAGTCGGGTGGAGATTCTGATGACGCCGGTGCTGGGTGTGGCCGATCCCCACCTGGTGTTCTGGCGCGAGGACCATTTCACCTCGGTGGGCCGTGCCTGGCCGTCCAGATAGGTGGTGGAGAGTTCCTGGGCCATGTGCCACAGCGCGTCATCCGTACTGCGCCGCTGCGCTTTCCGCTGGGCCTGGTCCCGCTTGGCCACGATCTTGGGAACCAGGGTAGTTTTCCACTGCTCCACCTCGCGGCGAGTGGCCGACTGCGGAACGGCCAGAATCACGGTCTCTCCGCTGAAATGGGCGCTCACCGTTTTCTTCCGGCGCGCGCTGCGCTGCACGACCACCTCGGGTAGCTCCAGCGGTGGCTGCGGCTCGGCATTGCGTGACTGCGTGCTTCGGGGCGAGCGGAACGGGGACATGGTCTGTAGTTCACCACTCCGGGGCGGTCGGTGACCAATCGCGCACCCCCGCTCCACCTCGCGACCACCATCGTCGAACGCTGCTCTCCGAGCACCACGCCCAACTGCACATCTCGGACGCGGGCCAGGACTGCACTCGAACTGTGGATGACGCCTTTTCTGCTGCTTTGCCGCCCACGAATTGGCAGTCTGTGGGGGCCACCCGGTTCTCGAGTCTTGGAGCAGCCCATGACAGCCACGTCCGCCAACTCATCGACCAACTCAGCGGCCCAGTGGTACCCGACCGATCCGTCCCACCCGGACGAAATACACGCGTTGTTCGCCGGTTTGGACCCCGTGGCCGCCACCACGGCCCTGCTCCTGGCAGACGCGGGAGTGTGTCTGATCAACGTCACGGATCCGAGCCCGGTGACTTCAGCCGACACGACCACGGGGCCGTACCCTCCCACCCTCGCGGGTTCGCCGCGGGAATACGCCCTGCGCAAGCTCTTGCGGAACAGATGGCCGCGCTGCGTTCCATTGAGCGCGCCGGAATTGTTCTGCTCCTCGGTCATTCCCTCGGCGGTGATGCTGCGCAGCGCCTCAGTGGCCGGCCCCCTGCCGCAGGATCTCACTGTTTTGGAGTTAGCTACCTCGCCAGACGCACAGCTGCCCACGGTCACCGTGGTCACCGACGGTTCCATGTCACTGACCTGGCCGATCTCGGCCTGGTACCGCCGGCCGTGTCGAGAGTGCCTGGTGAACGCCGTTCGAGATGCTCGCAAGTTGTTGCGAGATCAACCGCCTCGAGGAACTGATGCGGTGACCACCCCGCATACACCCGCGCTGACCACGCTTACGCGCGTGATCACCGCTTCGGAGGTTTCGGTCGAGCTGCTGGGGCAGGCGTTGGATCCACACGACTCGTCTGAATCTGAGCCCCGGGGAGCGATCATTCTTCGCCACGGTCTCCATCGAGCCGCCTTGGCACCCCGAACCGAGTGCCTGTGCGCCTTGGACGGTTGAACTCAGTTATCCGTTTACCTGCGCGCGCGACTGTTCCGCTGAGCCACGTTCGTTGCGGCCGCGGGCAGGATTGCGTCCAGGAACCGCGAGCGCGACCGCGTGGGCCGGCCGCCCGGGGTACGCGACAATGACCAGGAGAGCACCAGGTGCTCGCGGGCGCGGGTGATCCCCACATAGAGGAGTCTGCGTTCCTCGTCCACACCGTCCGCTGTATCCGCGAAAGAGATGGGCATCAGCCCCTCGGACAGTCCTGCGAGGAACACGGCATCCCATTCCAGGCCCTTGGCGGAGTGCATCGAGGCCAGTGTCACGCCGTCCATGACCGGCGCTTCTTGGGCCTTGGCCCGCCGTTCCAACTCGTCCGAGAACTGCTGGAGGGTGAACTCTTCGTCTTCTTCCTGCGCTCGGTGGGCCATGGAGTCCGCCAGGGACACCAGCGCTGACAGCGACTCCCAGCGAGCGCGGGTGGCGCTGTCCGAGCGGGGCGCGCGGGCCGAATAACCCAGGGAGCTGAGCATGTCCCTGACCTGTTGCGGAACCTGGACGGGAGCATCCCCCAGGGTCTTGGCTGCGGAACGGATCTGCACGAGTGACTGCCGGATTTCGGGACGGTTGAAGAACCGTTCGGTGCCGCGCAGTTGGAATCCGATGTTCGCGTCCGCGAGCGCGGCCTCGAACGCCTGGGATTGCCCGTTTGTGCGGAACAGAACGGCGATTTCCCGGGCGGGAACGCCGTCGTCAATGAGGTCCTGGATGCGCGTGGCGACCCCGGCGGCCTCCGCCTCGTCGTCCGGGTACTCGTTCCAAGACGGTTCGGGACCGGCCGAACGCTGAGAAATTAGTTGCAGCGGGGTGGCCCAGGTTCCGGGGGTGGAGCCTGCGGCGGGGCGGCGGGCGGCTAGCAGCCGGTTGGCGGTGTTCACCACCTGCGGTGTGGAGCGATAGTCACGGATCAGCTCGACCACGCGCGCGTTCGGATGACGGGACGGGAACTCGAGCAAGTGCCGCGAAGTGGCACCGGTGAACGAGTAAATCGTCTGTGAGGCGTCACCCACCACGCACACGTCATCGCGTTGACCAAGCCATGCATTGAGCAACCGCTGCTGCAGCGGTGAAACGTCCTGGTACTCGTCCACCACGAACTGACGGTACTGCGAGTGGACGGCGGCTGCGATCCGCTCGTCCTCCTCCAGGATGCCCACGGTGATGAGCAGGACATCCTCGAAGTCGATCAGATGGCGATCCGCTTTCAGGTCCTCATAGGACTGGTAGAGGCGTTGCATGGTGCGCACGTCGTAGCCCATGGGCATGCTGCGCTTTTCCGCTGCGGCCGCATAAGTGTCAGGGGTGAGCATGGAAACCTTGGCCCATTCGATCTCACCGGCCACGTCACGCAAGGTCGCACGGTCCGTGGTGAGGCGCATCGATTGGGCAGCCTCGGTCAGTAAGCGTGCCTTGTGGTTGACCAGGCCCGGCGGCGGTCCGCCCACGGCCTGCGGCCAGAAGTACTGCAGTTGCCGTAGCGCGGCGGAGTGAAAGGTCCGCGCCTGAACACCGGGCGCACCCAATTGACGTAGTCGCTGCCGCATCTCATTGGCCGCACGCGCGGTGAACGTGAGCGCCAATGTTTTCTGCGGGGTGTAAACACCCGTGGCAATGCCCCACGCAATGCGGTGGGTGATGGCGCGCGTCTTACCCGTGCCCGCTCCGGCCCGGACACAGACCGGGCCTTGCAGCGTGGTGGCCACCACGCGCTGCTCTGGATCCAGCCCGCCCAGGATTCGTTCTTCGGCCGATACATCACTCGCCAATAGCTCAGTTGCCTTCCGGTAGCGGTTCGCCCAGCCAGCTGACGATCAGGGCGTGGGCAATGGAAATCCGGCCCGGCAACACGATCGACTGATCCGCAGCAGCGGCCTTCAACTCCGCTCGGGTGAACCAGCGCAGATCCAGGATCTCCTGGCCATCCGGGGTGAAATCGATGGTCTGCGCGACCGCTCGGAACCCCAACATGAGGGAACGCGGGAACGGCCAGGGTTGAGAACCTTGATAATGCACCGAGCCCACCACAATGCCCGCTTCTTCGAAGATCTCGCGCACCACCGCTTGCTCAGCCGATTCGCCGGGTTCCACGAAACCGGCCAGCGTGGAAACCCGATGACTCGCCCACAGCGAGGACCGTCCCAGCAAAATGCGTTCCTGTTCCGGGTCTTCGTTGCCATCCGTGATTGCCACGATCACGGCGGGGTCGGTGCGGGGAAAATGCAGGGACTGGTCGTTAGGGCATTCGCGCGCCCAACCGGAGCGAATCACCTCGGTCACCGTGCCGCAGCGCGGGCATCGAGGGTGATCGCGGTGCCACAGCGCCACGGCTTGGGCAGTGACTAGAAGGGAGGTCTCCTCGGGCTCGAGCTCGGTGCCGAGTACGCGCAGACCCGCCCGCGTGATGTGGTCCTGGCCCGGCAGATCTGCACCGGCCGGGAAGCTTCGCAGCACTACGGGTGACCCATCCCCGCGCAGCCTGCCCAGGTATACGTCCGGGTGGGCCGGATCCTGACTGGCTGCGGGTGCGCTGTCGTAGGAGTCGAGGACCAGGTGCCCGTCACGCACGGGTGCCTCACCGCCCACCATGAGGAGCACGCGCGCGGTGGGATCCGTGGCTGCGGCTGCGCGCAGGTCGCTGTGCTCGCGGTCTACGGCATCACGGTCGAAAGACGACGCCGCGAACGGCAGGTCTGCGGGGTTCAGGCCGGGCACGGACCGGTCATGCGTCCAGGTAATGGGCTCGGAAGAAGTCACCCGTCCACTGTAGTCCGCACTCCCCGGGAGGTTGCAGGTGGCTGTGGGTAACCGTTGTGCCCGTGCTCAGCACACTGCCGGTAGTGTGGACGAGGTGAGAACGACCCCCGAATTGCTCGCAGCCATTGCCGCCGCCGCCGTACCCGGTATCGCCCCGGTAGCGACCGGTCCTTCTCCCGACGACAACTCGGATTTCCGCTCGTGCGTGGTCAAGGACGCGCAGAACAAGCGGTGGCGGGTTCGCAGTCCACTCAACGCGGGAGCCAGTATCCGGCTCGAAACGGAACATCTGGTGCTCGGCGCGTTCACGCCGTCGGTGCGTGCCCACCTCCCGTTCCATTTGCCCAGCGTGGTCGGGTCGGTCGAGCAATCGGGACTGCGTACCTTCGTGTACTCACACCTGCCCGGCACCACCCTCACGCTCGCGGAAATGACCCGCCAGAACGAGAACCCCGTGGC
>JAKDKI010000137.1 GCA_030453435.1 Kocuria sp. | reverse complement strand
CGCCCCTGGGACGCCATCACGGGTGAGGAATCGGGCACGCACGTGCCGGAGAACCGCTCGCCGGTGCGCTGGTCCGTGGACCCCTTGGACGGCACTACGAACTTCATCCGGGACATCGTTTACTACGCCACATCGGTGGCCGCCTGTGACGACCAGGGCAATTGGCTCGTGGGCGTGGTACACGCGCCGGCTCTCGGACGCATCTACTACGCCGTGCGCGGCATGGGTGCGTGGGTGCGCCGTGACGGCAAGGACTCGAGACTCACGGGGCCTGTGCCGGATCGAACCGGCGCCCTCTATGGAACCGGGTTCTCCTACGATCCCGTGATCCGCCGCGAACAGTTCGGAAATTTTCTGGACACCATGGACCACTACACGGACATGCGTAGGCTCGGAGCGGCGTCGTTGGATCTCTGCATGGTGGCTGACGGGACACTGGACGGTTACTCGGAACGAGGGCTCCACGAACACGACTGGGCTGCGGGAGCATTGATCGCCGAGGAAGCAGGCGCTCACGTGCAGCGCCCAGACCTGCCGGCACCCACCGCACTTCGTGGTTCCGACCAGGACGAACACGGTTACGCGGAGCACTATGAGCGGGTGCGGAGCACCACGATCATCGGAGCCTCCGCGCGCGCTACATAGCCGTTCTACGCCACCGTTATCAAATCTCTATCATCCCGTTACATGTGCTTAACCTCACACACAGTTGACCCCTAGCGACCGGGTGTCATAGCGTGGCATGCGTCGTGCGCCCCGCGGGTGCACGGGCTGTGTCCCCCCAAAGGGATGCGCCAGAACTTTGGGAATTGATTTGGCGTAACGAGAATTGTTACGCTATCGTTATCAACGACTTCCCCAAAGGACTCTCCTTACGCGGGAGTCCGCAACGCTTGAGGCGGACATGATCTGCGCCTCAAGACATGCTGGATGCTGCTGCAACACCGTACGTCGTCTACAGGGCAGCATTCCGTAGTTACTACCCCTGAACTCAACTTTTCATGGGTAGACGACGGCGCGAAGACACCCAGGGATGGGAACGAGCGTAGGTGGCCTTACGGAGCATGATGAAGACTTCGAACGTTATTCGCCGTGGTGCCGCTGCTTTCGTGATCGGCGGTGCAGCTGTAGGTGCTATGGCCATGCCGGCCAACGCAGCTCCCGCTTCGCCCTGGGACGCACTCGCTGAGTGCGAGTCCGGTGGCAACTGGGGCACCTCCACCGGTAACGGTTTTTCCGGTGGTTTGCAGTTCACCCCGTCCACCTGGGCTGCCTTCGGTGGTACCGGGAATGCTGCAAACGCTTCCAAGGCTGAGCAGATTCGCGTTGCAACCAATGTTCAGGCGGAGCAGGGTTGGGGCGCATGGCCCGCATGCTCGGCCAAGCTGGGCCTCTCCGGCACCCCGGCCCCCGCTGCTGCCGAGCAGCCCGTTGCTGCTGCCGCTGCTGTGGCTCCCCAGGCCAACGAGGTCAAGCAGGAGCAGGCCGCTCCGGCTCCGGCCCCCGCTGCTGAGGCTCCCGTTGCTGCTCCGGCCGCTCCCGCTGCTCCGGTTGAGGCTCCGGCCGCTCCGGCTGCCGCCCCCGCCGCTGTGGAGTACTCCGCTCCGGCTGCTCCCGTGGCCCCGGCTGCTTCGACCGGTGCTTCCTACACCGTTCAGGCTGGCGACACCATGGGCACCATCGCTGCCAAGCTCGGCGTGAACGGCGGCTGGGAAGCTCTCCACGCTGCTAACGCTGACTCCGTGGCGAACGCTAACTTGATCTTCCCGGGCCAGGTTCTGAACATTCCTGCCTGATTGATCTGAACATCGATTCGATGGTTGATCCCCGCTAGCGGTTCGCCGCTGCAGGATCACCGAAAGCCCCGTCCGTATTATGCGGACGGGGCTTTCGCATATCCGCAGTCAATAGTGAAAATGAAAGAATGATCACATGATGGTGGACACGGTAATCATTGGTGGCGGCATAGCCGGCTTGTCGTTGGCTTCCGAATTCGCGGATTGTCGGGGATCGGGGGAGGGGATCACGCTTGTCGAAGCGGAAACCGCGCTGGCGCATCACACCTCCTCTCGATCGGCCCAGCAACTCATTCCCAGCTACGGCCCGGAACCGGTTCTCGAATTGACCAGGCTCACCATTCCCGCTCTGGTCAAGCCCACCCGCGCTGCTCCGGTTCCACTCGCCTGGCCCAGCCCCTTCGTGGTGGCGGGTTTACCCGCCGACGTCGCTTCAATGACCGTCCCGGGTCTGCGCGCCTTGTCGAGCGAGGAACTTTTCGAGTACTGCCCGGAGCTGGCGGGCAACCCCGAGCGCTACAGTGCAGCGATCATCGACGATTCTGCGGTACGTACCAATGCCACTGCGCTCGTGGAATGGCACCGACAACGAGCCGAGCAGGCCGGCGTTCGGATCCTTACGGGCGCCAAAGTCACGGCGGCAAAGCCGTCAGATGACGGCACCTGGGCGCTGACCGTCGGTGACGATCAATTGATAGCTCACACGGTGGTCAACGCCGCCGGTGCATGGGCGGATCACGTGGCGGAACTCTTCGGCGCGGTGCCACAGCAGTTGCAGCCGCTGCGACGGACCGCGGCACTGGTTTCCCTGAGCGAGCCTCTGGGCGCGACGCATCCCATGGTCGACGACGCCGGATCCGGGTGGTACTACCGCCCCGACGAGGACGGCGCCATGATCTCGTGGGGCGAAGCCGAACCGAGTCCTGCTTGTGATGCCCAGCCTCGCCCGAACGCTATAGACGATCTCATCGCAACCGTGGAACGAGAAACGTCATTGACAGTTACGGGCGTCCGCAAGGCATGGACTGGCCTGCGTACCGAGGCTCCGTCCGGCGTGCCGATCTGTGGTTGGGATCCGCAGGTCAGCAACTTCCTGTGGCTCGCTGGACAGGGAGGCTACGGTTTCCAAACGAGCAGCGCCATGGCCCGTGCCGCCACAGATCTACTGGTGGACGGCCGGATCGAAGATTGGCTCAGTGCTGACACCGCGGCCGCTCTCCAACCTCAGCCGATATCCACCTGATCCACGGAGAACCGGCCTAGCCCGCAACACCCAACTTCTCCGCGAGCCACGCGTACTCCCACGCGGTGTCCTTCCACTGGGAATAGCGGCCGGACGCACCGCCGTGGCCGCCGGCCATCTCGCACCGCAGCAGCACGGTCTCAGGATGCTCGGCGTGCTCGCGCAGCGCAGCGACCCACTTGGCTGGTTCCACGTAGAGCACGCGCGTGTCATTGAGGCTCGTGACCGCCAAGACCGGTGGGTAGTTCGCATCCCGCAGGTTCTCGTAGGGGGAGTAGGAGCGCATGTACTCGTAGACCTCGGGGTCTTCCATGGGGTTACCCCACTCTTCCCATTCGAGGGCGGTGAGTGGAAGTTCAGGCATCAACATGGACGTCAACGGGTCCACGAAGGGCACCGCAGCCAGGGCACCGCAGTACAGGTCGGGCGCCAAGTTGAGGACCGCGCCCACGAGCAGGCCGCCGGCGGAACCGCCGAGAACTGCGATGCGAGCGGCGTCGACATCCTGACGCTGCGCGAGGTGGCGGGTGACGGCAACGTAGTCCGTGAACGTGTTCTTCTTAGTGAACTTCTTGCCGTCGTCGTACCACGAGCGGCCCAGTTCGCCGCCGCCGCGCACGTGGGCCACGACCCACGCCACTCCGCGGTCCAAGAGAGACAGGCGGGAGATGGAGAACCCGGGGTCGGTGCTGGCCTCGTACGAACCGTAGGCGTACTGCACCACGGGAGCTGGCACGGACGCGTCGAAGTCTGCGCGGCGGACCAGGGAGATCGGGATCCGGGTGCCGTCCTCAGCGACCGCCCAATCGCGCTCCACCGTGTAGTCCGACCGGTTATAACCGCCCAACACCGTAGTTTCGCGTCGCATGATGGGTGCGCCCACGCCGAACTCGTCCAGATTCTCATCATCCACGGGGCCTGTGGGGATGTCGTAGACCCGCGGCGGCGTGACGAAGGACGTGTAGGACACCCGAATCACCGGGTTGTCGTAGCGCGCAGACACCACTGATGCGGTGAACAGATCCTCGTCGAAGGCGGGTTCCGTACCGGTCAGGGAGCCGGTAGTGAAGGAACCGGTCACCAGACCGTCAAGGCTGGCTCGCGGGATGAGCCGCACGCGTGGAGTGGTCTCGGATCGCAGAGACACGACCAGGTGCGTGGCGGTGGGTTCGCACACCTCAATCCGGGTCTGCTCGCTCGCGGGAATCACGTCGATCAGATCGACATCCGCAATACTCGACCCCGCCGTGGAAAGCGGCATCAGGCTGACCCGGGAATTCGGGGCCGCATAGTCGTGCGTCAACAGAACATAGTCTGCGCCGGCCACGGTGATGGGCTCGGCCGTGTAGAGCACCCGGTCGCTTTCCGGAATCACGGTGAGCCACGGATCCCGGGGTGCATCGACCTTGCGAATGCGGTACTCCCCATACTCCGAGCACGCGGACGCGACCATCAGCCACTGCTTGTCGGCCGACAGCTCGACACCCAGCCACAACCCAGGGTTGTCTTCTTGGTAGATCAGCTCGTCCTCGGAAACGGGAGTGCCGATCACATGGCGATACACCCGCCAGGGGCGCCAAGCGTCGTCGACTACCGTGTAGATGAGCTCGGACGCATCGGGAGTGAGGAAGGCCCCGTAGGAGGTCTGAGTAATGCGGTCCGTCAGCATCTCGCCAGAGGCAAGGTCCTTGATGTACACGGTGAACCGCTCATCGCCCGCCGTGTCTTCGGACCACGCGAGGCGGGTGCCGTCCTCGGACACACTGAAACTGCCCAGGGCGTAGAAATCGTGCGTTTCGGACGCCGCGTTGGCATCCAGTAATGTCTCCTCGCCGGGGAGGCTGACGCCCGGTTCCACGGTCGGAGGTGTCCAGGCCCGCTCGGTGTCGGCACTGTCAACGGCCGGGACCCGACAGAAGACCTGGTGGGCGCCGCCCTCCACCGTGCGGGCGAAATACCACCAGTCCCCGTTGCGGGACGGCACGGACATGTCCGTCTCTTGAGTGCGGTCCTTGATCTCGCCGTAAATGCGCTCCCGCAATGGTTGCAGGTGGGCCGTCACGGCCTCCGCGTACTCGTTCTCGAGGCCCAGGTGCGCCCGCACCTGATCCGAGTTCTTATCGCGCAACCACTCGAAATGATCGTCGAACGTGTGGTCATGAAAACTGCGCTGGACGGTACGGCGAACGGCTACGGGATATGCGGGCTTCTCGGATCTCATGATCCCCAGTCTAGGGAGCACGGCACAATGGTGTTCGTGTTGACAGACTCCCAGCGCCCGCAGCCCCTCGAACAACGCCCCGCACGCTCGGAGCTGTGGTTCCACATTGTGTTGGTCCTAGGCGTCTCGCTGGGCTCATCAGCGGTGTACGCCGTGCTCAATCTCGCCGAAACACTGTCTCGTGGGCCGCTCTCGGATGCCCAAGCCACCTTGAATCAGGTCCTGAGTCCGGTCCCGGCCATCGACCTGCTCAGGCAGCTTGCCAGCATCGGTTTCGCCCTGGTCCCGGTGGCCCTGGCGCTGTATCTCATGGCGGATTCTCTGCCGCGGATCAAGGGCGTGCTGCGTCGCATCGGCATGGACGGTCGCCGCCCCGTGCGGGATGCACTGTGGGGACTCGGTTTGTTCCTGGTCATGGGGCTGGGAACCCTGGGGCTCTACCAGGCCGGACGCGAACTGGGCCTCACCGCAGCCATCAACACCTCGGCGCTCGATGAGCACTGGTGGACGGTGCCCGTCCTGATCCTCTCCGCGTTGCGCCACAGTCTGGTCGAGGAAATCATCGTGGTTGCTTTCCTGTGCGATCGACTGCGCCGCATCGGGTGGTCCTGGGTCACGATCGCGGTCCTCACCTCGGTCTTCCGCGCCAGCTACCACCTGTATCAAGGCTTTGGGCCCGCCCTGGGCAATCTGGTCATGGGTCTCGTGTTCGTGTGGGTGTACCGGCGCTACGGTCGCCTCGCACCGCTGCTCATCGCCCACGCGCTCCTGGACATCACCGGTTTCCTGCTCCCGCAACTACTGGCGGGTTAATCGACGACGACGCCGCTGCAGCCACCTTTTCGAGCGAAAGGTTGCGGCAGCGGCGTCGTCGACGGGAAAACTAAATGGTGACCAAGCCGTCCGGCGTAGCGAAGGAAACCGCCATGACGCCGGGCGTCCCGTTGGGAGCGGACCAGGTGACGTCGAGTGAGGCCAGCACGTCCTCGACCGGGCCACCCAGCCACTCGGTCACGCGCTCGGGCGAGCCGGCAATGTCCATACCGGCCAACTGAACGTCCGTGATGCGCGCCTGGGA
>JAKDKI010000136.1 GCA_030453435.1 Kocuria sp. | reverse complement strand
TTCGCCGAGGGCCAGCGCCGCTACGTCGAGTCGCTGTCCTCCTACGCCCGGATGTTCCTGGGCCGCGTGGACAAGCCGGACGTGGACTTCATCGAGGGTCTCTCACCGGCGGTCTCGATCGACCAGAAGTCCACCTCTCGCAACCCCCGCTCCACGGTGGGCACCATTACGGAGATCTACGACTACATGCGTCTGCTGTGGGCCCGGATCGGCCACCCGCACTGTCCCGTGTGTGGTGAACCCATTACCAAGCAGACCCCGCAGCAGATCGTGGATCAACTGCTCGAATTGCCCGAGCGCACTCGTTTCATGGTGCTCGCACCCGTGGTCAAGGGCCGCAAGGGTGAATTCGTGGATCTGTTCCAGCAGCTGAGCACCCAGGGCTTTTCGCGCGCCGTGGTGGACGGGGAGACCGTCCAACTCGACGATCCGCCCAAGCTCAAGAAGCAGTACAAGCACAGCATCGATGTGGTCGTGGACCGCCTCACGGTTAAGGCCGAGGCCCGCCAGCGACTCACCGACTCCGTGGAAACCGCGCTGAACCTGGCGGAGGGGCGCGTGGTCATCGAGCTGGTTCCCCGCGAGGGAGAGGAAACTCCCTGGGCCGGCAACAGCCGGATGTTCTCCGAACATTTGGCCTGCCCCAACGAGCACACGCTGCAGACCGACGAGATCGAGCCCCGCTCCTTCTCCTTCAACGCACCGTTCGGCGCCTGCCCCGATTGTGATGGCATCGGCTCGCGTCTGGAGGTTGACGAGGACCTGGTCATCCCTGATCCGGACCTGTCCATCATCGAGGGCGCGGTGGCGCCGTGGTCCCTGGGCAAGGCGACCAGCGATTACTGGAACCGTTTGCTGGCGGGCCTGGCGGAAGAGGTCGGTTTCGATCTGCTGACCCCATGGAAGGACTTGTCCAGTAAGGCCAAGAAGGCCGTGCTCAACGGCAAGGACTACAAGGTCACGGTCTCCTACAAGAACCGCTGGGGCCGCGAACGCCGCTACACCCAGGGCTTCGAGGGTGTCTTCGGGTACATCAAGCGCAAGCACGAGGAAACTGAATCGGACCATGCGAAGGACCGCTATGAGCAGTACATGCGGCAGATCGCGTGCCCCACGTGTGACGGCGCTCGACTGAACCCCACCATCCTGGGCGTGACCGTGGGCGGGCTCAACATTGCCCAGGCAACCCACCTGCCCATGCGTGACTCCCTGGAATTCTTCCAGTCGCTGGAGCTCACCGACCGAGAGGCCCAGATCGGTGACCAGGTGCTCAAGGAAATCGTTGCTCGTCTGACATTCCTGATCGACGTTGGCCTGGACTACCTCAACCTTGAACGCGCGGCGGCCACCCTGTCCGGTGGTGAGGCCCAGCGCATTCGCTTGGCCACACAGATCGGCGCCGGCCTGGTGGGTGTGTTGTACGTGTTGGACGAACCGTCCATCGGTCTGCACCAGCGTGACAACCGGCGGCTCATTGAAACTCTGGCCCGGTTGCGAGACATGGGTAACACGCTGATCGTGGTCGAACACGACGAGGACACCATCCGCGAAGCCGACTGGATCGTGGACGTGGGGCCGGGCGCGGGTGTGAGCGGCGGCGACGTGGTGCATTCCGGCACCTATGAGGAACTGCTCGAGAACAAGGACTCCATTACTGCGGATTACCTGTCGGGACGCCGGTCGATCGAGGTGCCCGAGCGGCGTCGTCCGATTGACAAGAAGCGCCAACTGACCGTGGTGGGCGCGCGCGAGAACAACCTGCAGAATCTCACCGTGGATTTCCCCCTGGGCGTGTTCGTGTCGGTCACCGGTGTTTCCGGTTCGGGTAAATCCACACTGGTCAACGACATCCTCTACACCTCGTTGGCCAATAAGCTCAACGGCGCCAAGCAGGTACCGGGCCGCCACAAGCGGATCGACGGTGTGGACCACCTGGACAAGGTGGTGCACGTGGATCAGAGCCCCATCGGCCGTACCCCGCGCTCCAACCCCGCTACGTACACGGGCGTGTTCGATCGCATCCGTAAGTTGTTCGCGGACACCCAGGAAGCCAAGATCCGCGGCTACCAGCAGGGTCGGTTCTCGTTCAACGTCAAGGGCGGCCGCTGTGAGGCGTGCTCGGGTGACGGCACGCTGAAGATCGAGATGAACTTCCTGCCGGACGTCTACGTTCCGTGCGAGGTCTGCAAGGGCGCCCGGTACAACCGGGAGACCCTGGAAGTTCACTACAAGGGCAAGAACATCGCGGAAGTCCTGGACATGCCCATCGAGGAAGCCGCCGAGTTCTTCGCTCCGTTCACGGCCATCGCCCGCTATCTCAACACGCTGGTTGAGGTGGGCCTGGGTTATGTGCGTCTGGGGCAACCGGCGACCACACTTTCCGGTGGCGAGGCCCAGCGTGTGAAGCTGGCGGCGGAACTGCAGAAGCGTTCCAATGGGCGCACCATTTACGTGCTGGACGAGCCCACCACGGGCCTGCACTTCGAGGACATCCGCAAGTTGCTCATGGTGCTGCAATCCCTGGTGGACAAGGGCAACAGTGTCATGACCATCGAACACAATTTGGACGTTGTGAAGTCAGCGGACTGGGTCATCGACCTCGGACCGAACGGCGGCTCGGGTGGCGGCACCATCGTTGCCGAAGGTACTCCCGAGGACGTCGCCAAGAACAAGGACAGCTTCACCGGTCAGTTCCTGGCCGAAGTTCTCCAAACGTCGGCAGACCGCAAAGCAGCCGCGCAGCACTGAGCCGGAGATCATCCGGTAATAACTGCGCAATGACCGAGAGAAGGCGCCCGTGAACCCTCAGACTCCCGTGGTGTTGTGGGACCTGGACGGAACCATCCTGGATCCGGCCGGGGCCATCACCGAAGGCATTGCCGACGCGCTGTGGACGTGCGGCTTTCCCGTTCCGGAGAACCTGGAACGTTTCGTGGGCCCGCCCATTGGAGAGTCGCTGCGGCACTTCACCGAGGTGCCGGAAGATCAGATCCCTCAGGTGATCTCCGTCTACCGGGCCGGATACCTCACGGAAGGGCTCCAACGAACTCGCGCCTACCCGGGCATCGAACGAGAACTGGGCAGGCTGCAGAGACTGGGAGTCCGGCAAGCGGTCGCGACTCAGAAGCCGGAACGCATTGCCGTCCAGGTGGTCGATCGGTTCGGATTGAGCGGATACTTCGAGACCATCAGCGGTGCAGCGGATGACTTGGCGCAGCCCAAGAAGGGCCACACCGCCCTGCACGACAAGCCAGAGATCATTGGGGAGGCGCTGCGTCGACTGGACGTGAGCGAGCCTGATCCCCAACGCACGGTCATGATCGGTGACCGCAGCTACGATGCCGAGGGTGCCCACGCCCACGGGCTGGACTGTATCGGTGCGGGCTGGGGCTTCGGACAACCCGGCGAGCTCGCGGAACTGTGCGTGGCAGTGGTCAGTTCTGCCGCGGAGCTGGCAGCATGGACTGACCGGTACAACGATTCCGGGGAGGGATAGCTCGCACCATGGACAAATATCGATTGTTGCAAACATCGGTCACCACGGCGTTCAAAGCCCTGTGCCGACCCGTGGTCAGTGGTACGGACAAGGTCCCCGGCCACGGGCCCGTGATCATCGCGTCCAACCACTTGTCATTCCTCGACTCCGTGATTCTGTCCGTGATGATGCCCCGGCGCGTCAAGTTCATTGCCAAGGCTGAGTACCTGACCACACCGGGAATCAAGGGGCGGGTCATGCGCGAACTCTTCGAAATGATCGACGTGATCCCGGTAGAACGCGGTCAGCAGAGCGACTCCGTGGCGGCACTGGCTCCCGCGCTCGAGCATCTGGAACAGGGCAATATCTTTGGCATATATCCCGAAGGCACCCGTTCGCGCGATGGCTACCTGTACCGGGGCCGCAACGGCGTTGCGTACCTGGCGTACATGACCGGCGCTCCCGTGGTCCCCGTGGGCCTGGTGGGGACGCAGCGGTTGCAGCCGCCCGGGTCCAACGTGATCCGCCCGGCGCGCTTCGAACTCCATGTGGGGGACCCCATTCAGGTTCCCAAGACCGGCCCCAAGCACAACGGTCGGATGCGTAAGGAGCTCACGAACCAGGTCATGGACGCGATTGCGGAGCTGTCCGGCCAACCGCGCAAGGACACCTACAACCAGTCGCCTTCCGCGGAGAAGGATTCCGAGCGTGGCTGATCCGGCGAGCTACAAGCCGGCTCGCCAGGACATCCCCACCAATCCCGGGGTCTACCGTTTCCGTGACGAGCACGGTCGTGTCATCTACGTGGGCAAGGCCAAGAACCTGCGTAATCGGGTGTCGTCCTACTTTGCGCCGCTCCATCAGCTCTCGCCCAAGACGCGTGCCATGGTCACCACCGCGGCCGCAGTGCAATGGACGGTGGTTGGATCCGAGTTCGAGTCGCTGCAGCTCGAATACACGTGGATCAAGGAATTCTCACCGCGGTTCAACATCGCCTATCGCGACGACAAGTCCTACCCGTACTTGGCGATCACCATGGCGGAGGCTGTGCCCCGCGCAATGGTGATGCGCGGGGACAAGAAGCCGGGTAACCGATACTTCGGCCCGTATTCCCAGGCGTGGGCCATCCGGGAGACCTTGGATGCCCTGTTGCGTGTTTTCCCCGTGCGCACGTGCACCAAGGGCGTGTTCCAACGTGCCGAGCGAACCGGGCGGCCGTGCCTGCTCGCCCACATCGACAAGTGCTCTGCCCCCTGTGTGGGCACCATTTCCCGTGAGGACCACCGGGCCCTGGCCGAGGATCTGTGCCGTTTCATGTCCGGGCACGCCAAGCCCTACATCCGCGAACTCGGGCGGCAAATGCAAGAGGCGTCCGAGCGCATGGATTTCGAGACCGCGGCGGCTCGCCGCGACGACGTGGTGGCACTGGAAAAGGCCTTTGAACGCAACACCGTGGTGTTGTCCGACAACACGGATGCGGACTTCTTCGCACTGGCCGAGGACGAGCTCGAGGCCGCGGTGCAGGTTTTCTACGTGCGCGGCGGACGCATCCGCGGTCAGCGTGGCTGGATCACCGAGAAAGTCGAAGAAGTCTCGACCGGCGAGCTCGTCGAACACCTGCTGCAGCAGGCCTACGGAGAAGCCACCGTGGAGTTGAACCAAACCCAGCGCCGGGGGAGGAAGACCGCACAACAGGGCAGCCAGGACACCGTGGCCAAACACAGGCGCACGGCCGAACTGGCGTACCGCCAGGACACGGTGCCCCGTACGGTGTACGTCTCCACGGAACCGGAACAGGCCCCGGAGCTCGAGAATTGGTTGAGTGAACTCCGTGGCTCCCGCGTCACAATCTCGGTTCCGCAGCGCGGTGACAAGGCCCAGTTGTTGGAAACCGTGTCCGAGAACGCCCGTCAGGCGCTGGCGCTCCACAAGTCTCGCCGCGCCGGGGACCTGACCACGCGATCCGCCTCCCTGCAGCAGCTGCAGGAGGCACTGGACCTTCCCGATGCCTTGATGCGCATCGAGTGTTACGACATTTCCCACGTGCAGGGAACCAACGTGGTGGCCTCCATGGTGGTCTTCGAGGACGGGCTGCCGCGCAAGGGTGAGTACCGCAAGTTCGCGATCACCGGCGATGCAGCCCGTGACGACACTGCCTCCATGTACGACGTGATTCACCGGCGTTTCACCCGCCACCTCGAACAGCAACGCAAAGCTGCCGAACGCGGTGTGGCCACCGGTGAGGTCACCGCCGAACAAGCAGAAGAGGACAACGGCCGAGTCTTCGCCTACCCACCGAATCTGGTGATCGTGGACGGCGGACCGCCCCAGGTGGCCGCCGCGCAGCGTGCCCTGGACGATCTGGGCATCAACGACGTGTACGTGGTGGGCTTGGCCAAACGACTCGAAGAAGTCTGGCTGCCGGACGACGAGTTTCCCCTGATCCTGCCACGCGCTTCCGAGGGGCTTTACCTGCTCCAGCGCGTGCGCGATGAGGCTCACCGTTTTGCGATCAAGTTCCACCGCGAGAAGCGCTCCAAGTCCATGACCGTCTCCACCCTGGATGCAGTCCCTGGGCTGGGCCCGGCCAAGCACAAGGCCCTCATGAAGCACTTCGGATCAGTGAAGAAACTGCGTGCGGCAACCGCGGCTGAGATCGCCGAGGTCAAGGGATTCGGACCGGGTCTCGCCGAGCGGGTGGTTGCTGCGCTGGGCGGCGGGCAAGCGCAGTCGGCGGCGGTGGACGTGGGAACGGGGGAGTTGCTCGATTGAAACTGGACTACCCTGGGAGCGGACCCATTGCAGGCAAACAGTCAGGCGGCGCAGACGGACATGAGTAATCCAACTCCTGAGTCGGATTCCCCCA
>JAKDKI010000512.1 GCA_030453435.1 Kocuria sp. | reverse complement strand
ACGAAACCGAAGATCGCACCCCAGATGGCGCCGATGACCACGGACCACAGGATGATCGACAGCAGGCCGAAACCGGGTGCGAACAGGCCGAAGAGGATGCCGATGAACAGGCCGAACCATGCGCCGGAGCCCAAGCCGGCCAGGGCTGCACGCCCCTTGGTCATGCGGCCGGTGACGAACTCCTCGGAACGCAGGCCTTCGCCGACGATCTTGACGGTGGAGACGTCGAATTCTTTGTCGGAGAGCTGGTCGACGAGTGCCTGTGCCTCGACGTAGTCGGGGAAGCGGGCAATCGTCTCGTACTTCACGTCGGTGCTGATTTGCGGGGCCTGAACGGGCTCAGACATGCTTCCTCCTGAAATTGTTGGATTGCTCAAATCGTTATAGTTTGACTGTACCAATTACTTTCCGCAGCAACAAGCAGGGTGATCATATGAGGGCTGAGAGAAAAGACACAGTCACGGTCATGGCTCAGATGATGTCCGCGCTGGGCAGACTCACCTCGCGCTCGAGAATGAGGCGCGAACTGGCCGGGCAGAACGTGAAGCTCTCCCCCACGGACATGTGGCTCGTGGACCGGGTGAGTGAATTCGGTCCAGCTCGCATGTCGGAGCTGGCCACCTGGCAGTCCGTGGACCGATCGACCATGACCACTCAAGTGAGCCGGCTCGAGAAACTGGGCCTGGTCCAGCGAGCGCCGGCCCCGGAGGATCGGCGGGCCATCGTCGTGTCCGTGACGGAGGCTGGGCGGACGTTGCATGAAGAAAGCCGCGCAGCTGCGTGCACGGCTTTCGACAGTATGTTGGCCGACTGGACGGATCAGGAACGCCAGCAGTTGACCGAGTCACTCTCTCGCTTGGTGGACAGTCTGGAGAAGCACTTGTCCACCAAGTCGGAGGATCACAGCACGGAGCGGTAGACCTCCAGTGTCCGCTCGGCAATGGTTTCCCACGCGAAATGGTCCTGGGCACGCTGGCGCCCGGCGATGCCCATTTGGCGGGCGCGCTCCGGGTCGCTGACCACGTCGATCAAAGCGGCGGCAAAGTCGTCCACGAACTTCTGGGGATCCAGCGGGGTGCCGGTGCCGTCGGTGACTTGTTCGATGGGAACCAATCGACCGGTCTCACCGTCCACGACGACCTCGGGGATGCCGCCGGTCGCGGAGGCCACCACGGCGGAACCGCAGGCCATGGCCTCGAGATTCACAATGCCCAGGGGCTCGTACACGGACGGGCACGCGAACGCGGTGGCGTGGGACAGAATCTGGATGATCTCGCGGCGGGGCAGCATCTTCTCGATCAGCACCACGCCGGTGCGCTTGGCCTTGAGCTCGTCAATGAGACCGTTGACCTCGGCGGCGAGCGCGGGAGTGTCAGCGGCGCCGGCGCACAGGACCAGCTGGACCTCGGGCGGCAGCTGCAGGGCGGCGCGCAGCAGGTAAGGCACACCCTTTTGTCGGGTCACACGGCCGACGAACACCACGGAGGGGCGTTCCGGGTCGATCCCGTATTCAGACAGGACGTCGGTGTTGGGGTCGTGATCCCACTGGGACACGTCAATGCCGTTGTGTACGGTGCGCACGCGTGCCGGGTCCACGTTGGGGTAGGAGCGCAGGATGTCTTCGCGCATTCCGTCGGAAACGGCGATGATCGCGGCTGCCGCTTCGTACGCGG
>JAKDKI010000135.1 GCA_030453435.1 Kocuria sp. | reverse complement strand
CGTCTCCTCTCGGATCAGGCCGGACCCTCACACACCGTTCTTCTGACAGTCCCCAGATCCGGGATATCGGCCGCCGGCCCTAACCTGAGTCGGTGGATCGAGGCTTAGAGGCCAAGGTTGGCCACGACGAATAGATAAAGGCGTAAAAGAGGGTATACCCGTGTGGTGGCCTTGGATGCAGCGTGCTGGTTACTCAGTCAGAAGGCTTTCACCTTTGGCGTCCAGGAGTTGTTCGATCTCGTGCATCTCAGCGGTTTGGATGTCGATCATTTGTTGGGCTAGGTCCACTAGAGGTTGGTAGCCGCCGTTGTCGATTTGGTCGTGGGTCATGGCAATGGCCCCTTGGTGGTGGAAATGCATCAGCTGGAGAAATCGGGTGTCTGCTTTCTCGCCCGCAAGTGTTTCCAGTTGGTCCAGCTGTTCTGGGGTGATCATGCCATTGGCGATGTGGGGGGCATGATGTGCCATCAGGTCGTGTTGGTCCCATTGCTCAGCCCAGCCGACCATGCTGTCGATTTCTTCTTGTTGGCCGACTTTGATCCGGTCGGCTAAGTCCGCGGTGGCTGCGCTGGTGCCCTCGGCGGTCAGGATGATCTCACTCATGTCCACGGCTTGTTGATGATGTGGTGTCATCATCGCCACAAAGTGCAGGTCCACCTCGTTGACTTCTGCGGGTTGATTGGCTCCGGCTGTCACTGCGACACCATCCATATCGGTCTGAGGGGCGTTTGTGGCGTCTTGGTCTTGTCCGGCGCATGAGACCACACTGGCCCCCAGTACCGCAACGGCAATCAAGCCGGTGATGCGGCGCCGTAGTGGTGTTCCTGTCATGAATGGAGCCTTTCCACGACTGAAGTATCTGACGTAGCGTCCAAGATAGGACTACCCCCTCAGGGTACCGTCGGGGCGTTGAGGACGTGTCCGTTGTGCTCAAGGTGTCTTCCACGCAGCGCCCTGGGGTCGAGACCCCGGTCCAGCTCAGGTTGGGAGCAGGTCAGTAGCCTGCTGACCTGCTTTTACTTATCGATCTGGTCCACTTGGGCAGTGGGCGCAGGAGGTTGAACGTCTGGCCGTGGTGGTTTTTAGGAGCGGACGAGGCGGGCGATGGCGTCGGCGGCTTCGGTGAGTTTTTCTTCGGCTGCTGGCCCGTCGGTTTGAGCTGCACGGACGACGCAGTGGCGCACATGGTCATCGAGTAGGCTCAGCGCGACGTTGTTCAGGGCTGAGGTGATGGAGCTGATTTGGGTGAGGATATCAATGCAGTAGGTCTCTTCATTGATCATGCGATGAATGCCGCGGGCTTGGCCTTCGATGCGTTTCAATCGGGCCAGGTAGCGGTCTTTGTCACTGATATAGCCGTGGTCAGCGGATTCGGAATGCGGGGTGAAGCGTCCCAGGTTTGATGCCGCATCTTTTTAAGCTGAAAGGATGTAGCCATGCCTCGTCGAATCGATCCCGCTCTGAAGGAGCGCGCCGTCCGGTTGGTGCTCGATCACCAGTCTGAATACTCCTCCCGCACCGCCGCTGTAGAGGTCATCTCCAAGCAGGTCGGTGTCGGTCGTGACACCCTCCGGCGTTGGGTGCGTCAGCACCAGGTCGACCATGGCGCCCGCGACGGTGTCAGCACCGAGGAGAACACCGAGCTCAAGCGTCTGCGCATGGAGAACCGGAGGTTGAAAGAGACCAACGAGATCCTGCGCAGGGCCTCAATTTTCTTCGCGGGGGAACTCGACCCCCGCAGCCGCTGATCCTGGCGTTCATCGAGGAACTCAGAGGCCAAGGCTTCGCTGTCGAGTCGATCTGTCAGATTCTCTCTGCCGAGGGTCTGAAGATCGCAGCGAGGACCTACCGGGCCTGGGCTAGAAGTAACCAGCAGGTCGCTTCCCGGACCATCACTGATGCAGCAGTGGAGGGCCACATCCGGCAACGGGCCTTCACGACCGATCGCCACGGCAACACCAAGCTCGCTCCGGAAGGTCTCTACGGCCGGCGGAAGATGACCGCGCTGACCCGCCGCAGCATCCCGGGCGCCTCCCGGGTCGCAGTAGACCGGGCCATGCGCAGCCTGGGATTGACCGGAGTACGCCGAGGCAAAGGCATCCGCACCACGATCCCCGCCAAGGACGGGGTCCGCCCCGGAGACCTGCTGAACCGGGACTTCACCGCCGATGCTCCGAATCGGGTCTGGGTCGCTGACTTCACCTACGTGCGAACCCGGGCGGGGTGGTCCTATGTGGCGTTCATCGTGGACGTCTACGCCCAGCAGATCATCGGCTGGAACGCGGCCACCACCCGAGAGACCGAGCTGGTGGATATCCCGCTGCGCATGGCGCTCTGGCAGCGTGATCGCGAGGCCCACCCGGTGGAACGGGGTCAGCTGATCAGTCACTCGGATGCCGGTTCTCAGTACACCTCGGTCCGCTTCACCGAGCATCTTCAGATCGAGGGCATTCGTCCTTCGATCGGCACCGTCGGTGATGCCTATGACAACAGCCTCATGGAGTCCATCATCGGGCTGTTCAAGACCGAGTGCATCCGCACCGCTGTCTTCCACGAAGGTCCCTACCGGCAGTTGGCAGACGTCGAGTTCGCCACCGCTGGCTGGGTCGATTGGTGGAACAACCGCCGCCTCCACGGGACGAGGGGAAACCTGACCCCGGTAGAGTACGAACGCGCTTACTATGAAGCTAATGTGAGTGAGCCGCAGCCCGTGTAACAGCGGCAGAGAACCTGGGACGCTTCAGGGTGTTGGTCATGGGTCTACTTTCGGGTTGCACCGGTGTTGTCACAGCAGTGTCTCATGTTAGGCGTCCAAGGTTTCGGGTGCCCTGTCCAGGGACCTGGCGACACTGGCAGCCGGGGTGAGATCCAAGCGGCGCAGCAGCTGGGCATTGAGGGCGACCACCACGGTGGAGGCCGACATCAGGATTGCCCCCACGCTCATCGGCAGGACAAACCCAATCGGGGCGAGCACCCCGGCGGCCAGGGGGACGGCGGCGATATTGTAGCCGGCAGCCCACCACAAGTTTTGTTTCATTTTCCGGTAGCTGGCCTGCGACAGTTCAAAGACCGACAGTACCGAGCGTGGATCTGATGAGGCCAGGATGACCCCGGCCGAGCCGATGGCCACATCGGTGCCGGCACCAATGGCGATCCCGACATCGGCCTGAGCCAAGGCTGGGGCGTCGTTGACGCCATCACCGACCATGGCCACTTTGCGGCCTTCGGCTTGCAGTTCGGCGACTTTCGCGGCTTTATCTTCGGGTCGGACCCCAGCAAAGACCCGGTCAATGCCTAATTCGTGGGCCACGGTGTCGGCCACGGCTTGGGCGTCTCCGGTGATCATCACGACTTGAACCCCATGGGCATGCAGGGCATCCACGGTGTCACGGGATTCGGGTCGGATTTCATCGGCGAGGCGCAGCGCGCCGATGATTTGACCATCGGCTAGGACGTGGAGAATGATGGCGCCTTCGTCGCGCCATTGATCAGCAATCGCTAACTCATCTTGGGCGTGGTGGTCTAACAGGTAGGGGCCCCCGACTTCGATGACGGTGTCCTTGACGGTGGCTTTGACACCCACAGCCGGGGAAGAGGAAAAATCTGTGGCACCGGGTACGTCGAGGTCGCGGGTGCGGGCAGCGCCAACAATCGCGGTGGCTAAGGGGTGCTCGCTGTCGGTTTCGGCCGCCGCCGCCAACGCCAAGATGTCATCTTCGGTGTGGTCCCCGACCGGGTGGATCCCGGTGACGGTGGGCTCGCCTTTGGTCAGGGTGCCGGTTTTATCGAACAGTACCGAATCCACGGTGCGCATCGATTCCAGCGCCAAGCGATCTTTGATCAACACCCCGCCACGGGCCGCACGTTCGGTGGCAATGGAGACCACCAACGGAATGGCGAGGCCCAAGGCGTGAGGACAGGCAATGACCAGCACGGTGATGGTGCGTACTACGGCGGCGTCGGGCATGCCCAGCATGGACCACACCAGCGCGGTAATTACCGCAGCCCCTAGGGCGAACCAGAACAACCAGCCTGCGGCGGTATCGGCGATGCGTTGGGCTTTGGATGAGGAGGCTTGGGCGTCGGCGACGAGTTTCTGGATCCCCGCCAGCGCGGTGTCATCTCCAATGGCGGTGACTTCGACCCGCAGGCCGGAATCTGTGGCCACAGTGCCGGCCACGACGTGGTCGTCCTGCCCGCGTCGGACGGTTTTGGATTCTCCGGTGACCATGGATTCATCCATGGAGGCACTACCATCGACGATCTGGCCATCAGCCGGGACCGCAGCACCTGGCCGGACAATGACGACATCTCCGACGACCAGCTCAGCCGGAGCGACCGTCACCACCTCGTCGCCGTCGATCTTCTCGGCTTCATCCGGCAGCAAGGCGGCCAGGGAGTCTAAGGCGGAGGTGGTTTGGGCCAGGGATCGCATCTCAATCCAGTGGCCTAACAACATAATGACCACCAGTAGGGCCAATTCCCACCAGAAGTTCAGCTCGTGATCCAGGATGCCCAAGGTTGCGCCCCAGGAGGCAAGAAACGCCACCGTAATGGCTAACCCGATAAGCAGCATCATGCCCGGCTGGCGGGCCCGGATCTCGGAGACGGCCCCGGTCAAGAAGGGCTGGCCGCCCCAGAAATAGATAATGGTGCCCAGAATTGGCGAGACCCACCACACCCAGGTCGCGTCAGGTAATTGATAACCCAGCAAATCGGCGAACATCGGATTGAATGCGACCACCGGGATGCCCAGGACCAGCATGATCCAAAACAACCGCCGGAACTGTCCGACATGGTCTCCGTGGTCCCCGTGGCCGTGACCGGCATGTCCACCGTGTGCTTCGTGGCCGGCATGGTGTTGGCCCTCCTGGCCGTGCCCGCCCGAGGCATGTTCATGATGCTCATGCCCACCGTGCCCCATGGCAGTTTCGTGGCTTGCGTGATGATCCGTGTGGGTGGCGGTGGCCTTAGCAGACTGGGGCTGGTCGTGAGCCGTATGGCCGTTGGGGTGGTGGTGTCCGTGGTGGTCGCGTGCAACCATGCCGGATTCCTTTCCGTGGAGGTGATCATGAAATGTTGCCGTGCCCGAAGATCCGGGCGATATCAATCGAGCGTGTAGCGCCTCGTGAGGGCCTGTGGGCTCATCAGGTCGTTGGGTTGGGTGGTGGTTTCACGCTAGACACTCGACGCACGGTAACCCGCCGCATCGACCGCGGCTAGCACGGCAGCATCATCAACCGGCTGCTGACCGGTGACGGCCAATCGACCCGATTGGGCACTGACCTGGACGTCGGTCACCTCGGGAAGCTGTGAGACGGCCTCGCGAACCGAGGTCTCGCACCCACCGCAGCTCATTCCCTGGACGACAAATTCACTAGTGTGCATTCCTGTGCTCCTTTTCCGACATGCTTGCCTCGATACTCTATACCCCTATAGGGTATATTTCAATGAATGGTTTCCTTGGCATCCTGCCATTCCAGGATGGCCACAGGGAGGGCTCACAGTGTGAAATGACCTTTGTGCCGTGAGATCTTTGCCGGAGCGGAACCGTCCAGAGATGCGTTCTTACGATAGGAGCACTGATGAACAAACTGACTCTGATGACTCGACTTACTCTCGGCGCAGCAGTGGGGGCCTTGGCCCTGACCAGCTGTGCCGGAACCGGTGACGACGAGACCGCCCCAGAATCCACGCCCACCCAAGACCAGGCGCAGACCGATACCTCCAGTCCCGATGCGCAAGCCCACGATCATGACCCGGACGGTGGGCCACCACCGTCGGGAATCCAGGAAGCCACCGATCCCACATATGCCGTCGGCGACCATGTGATCCTCAACGCCGACCACATGCCCGGCATGGATGGTGCTGAAGCCACCATCTCTGGTGCATTTGATACGACCACGTATTCGGTGAGTTACACGCCCACCGATGGCGGTGACCCGGTGACGGACCACAAATGGGTTGTCCACGAAGAACTCGAAGACCCCGGCGAAGCGCCGCTTGAAGCAGGCAGTCAAGTCCTTTTGAATGCCGATCACATGCCCGGTATGAATGGTGCCGAGGCCACCATTGATCGCTCCACCGACGAAACCGTCTACATGGTCGATTTCGAGATGGACGGCATGGAAATGACCAATCACAAATGGGTCGTGGAAAGCGAAATCCAACCCGGCAACTAAGACCCCACCAGCCCACACCCCAGCAGGTGGCTGCATCTATCGCCACGAACCAGCGATGGCCGACCGGTGCGAAGTAGTGGCCATAATGCCAAAGGACCAGTCGGAGAGGTATGTTTCGACTGGTCCTTTGGGCTACTGGATATGGTGGCTTAGAGGTTCCGCCGATAGGCGTGGAACGGCTGTGGCATGAGACAGGCACGAGGC
>JAKDKI010000511.1 GCA_030453435.1 Kocuria sp. | reverse complement strand
ATCGCGGTCAATCGTCAGAAGGAAATAACCGGTAATGCTCTCACACGAGATCACCCAACGCTGGCTGAGCTACTTCGAAAGCCAGGGTCACAAAGTCGTGCCGTCCGCCTCGCTGGTGTCCAACCAGCCGGGTGCGATGTTCACCATTGCCGGCATGGTGCCGTTCATCCCGTATTTCCTGGGACAGGAAACCGCGCCGTACCCGCGTGCCACCTCAATTCAGAAGTGCATCCGCACCCTGGACATCGAAGAGGTCGGAAAGACCGCGCGCCACGGCACGTTCTTCCAGATGGCCGGCAACTTCTCCTTCGGTGACTACTTCAAGGAGAAGGCCATCCCCATGGCCTGGGAGCTGCTGACCACACCGCTCGACAAGGGCGGATTCGGTCTGGATCCCGAGCGACTGTGGGTCACCGTCTACGAAGGCGACCAGGAGTCCTATGACCTGTGGCGCAACACGGTGGGCATTCCCGAGGAGCGGATCCAGCGCATGGGCCGCGACGAAAACTACTGGGACACCGGTCAGCCCGGCCCCGCCGGCCCAGACTCCGAAATCTTCTACGATCGTGGCGCCCGCTACGGCAAGGAGGGCGGACCGGCCGTCGATGACGACCGCTACATCGAGATCTGGAACCTCGTGTTCATGCAGTACCAGCGCGGCGAGGGCAACGGCAAGGACTACGAGATCCTCGGTGATTTGCCCAAGAAGAACATTGACACCGGTTTGGGCGTGGAGCGTCTGGCCATGTTGTTGCAGGGTGTGGAGAACTTCTACGAGACCGATCAGGTCCGCCCCGTGCTCGATGCTGCTGCCAAGCTCTCCGGCCGCACCTACCGTGGCACCGAGAACGCGGAGCAGGAAGGCTATGACGACGACGTCCGCATGCGCGTGGTCGCCGACCACATCCGTTCTTCGCTCATGCTCATTGCGGACGGCGTGACCCCGGCCAACGAAGGCCGCGGTTACATCCTGCGCCGCCTGCTGCGCCGCGCCGTGCGCTCCATGCGTCTGCTGGGCGTGACCGAGCCGTGCCTGCCCGTGCTCCTGCCCGCCTCCCGGGACGCCATGAAGGGCGTGTACCCGGTGGTTGCCGATGACTTCGAGCGCATTTCCCGCATTGCGTACGCGGAGGAGAAGGCGTTTCTGAAGACCATCGAGTCCGGTACCGCCCGGCTCGAGCACGCCGTGACCCAGGCCAAGTCCGAGAAGCGAGGGGTCAGCGGTGCGGATGCCTTCGCCCTGCACGATACTTTCGGCTTCCCGATCGACCTGACCCTGGAAATGGCTGCCGAGGCCGGCGTCTCCGTGGATGAGAAGGCCTTCCGCGGTCTGATGACTGAGCAGCGCGAACGCGCTCAAGCGGATGCACGCGCCAAGAAGGGTGCGATGGCGGATCTGTCCGAGCTGCGCCGCATGCTCGACGATCACGGTTCCGTATTCACCGGTTACACCGAGCTGGTCACCCAGACGTCGGTGCGCGCCGTACTGTCCGGGGGCGTCACCGTTCCCGCCGCGAGTGCGGGGGACCAGATCGAGGTCGTCCTGGAGGAAACCCCGTTCTACGCGGAGGCCGGTGGCCAGGCCGCCGACGTGGGAGTCATCGAGGGCTCGGACTTCTCCCTTGAGGTGCTGGACGTCCAGCAGCCCGTCAAGGGTCTGTCCGTGCACCGTGT
>JAKDKI010000510.1 GCA_030453435.1 Kocuria sp. | reverse complement strand
AACAGCACTACGACGAGCCCCTGGAACCCGCCGCGAAACTCGGCACCTTTGCCACCGGGCCGGAAATCCGCTCCTACCCGTGGAACATCGTCACCGAGACGATTGCGACCTTCGTGCTGGTGTTCGTGATCCTCATGTTCGGCGGAACACCGTCCGAACTGGGCCCCTTGGCCGTGGCACTGCTGGTGGTCGGTATCGGCGCCAGCCTGGGCGGACCCACCGGTTACGCGATCAACCCGGCGCGTGACCTCGGTCCCCGTATCGCTCACGCAATCCTCCCGATCCGAGGCAAGGGCGGCAGCGACTGGGGCTACGCCTGGGTCCCCATCGTGGGCCCCATCCTGGGCGCACTGATCGCCGGTGGCATCTTCCAGATCTACCCGTCCGCCAATTTCTGATCCACGAACTACCCACCACAACGATGTGAGGAGTTACCACCATGACCAAGCGATCCGGCACCACAGCCGCAAACGGTAAGAATTCCAACGAGGCCCAGTACGTGATGGCCATCGACCAGGGGACCACGAGTACCCGGGCCATCATCTTCGACCACTCCGGCAATATTGTCAGCGTCGGGCAGCAGGAGCACAAGCAGATCTTCCCGCGCGCCGGGTGGGTCGAACACGACGCCACAGAGATCTGGCGCAACGTGCGTCGGGTCGTCGCCGATGCCTTGGCGGAGACGGAACTCACCAAGGACGACATTGCCGCGGTGGGTATCACCAACCAGCGTGAAACCACGGTCGTGTGGGACCGCACCACCGGCAAGCCGGTGTACAACGCCATCGTGTGGCAGGACACCCGCACCCAGGCGATCGTCGACGAGTTCGCGAAGAACGGGGGAGTGGACCGGTTCCGGAAACGCACGGGTCTACCCCTGGCCAGCTACTTCGCCGGCCCCAAGATTAAGTGGATCCTGGACAACGTGGATGGGGCTCGCAAGAAGGCTGAGGCCGGAGACCTCATGTTCGGCACCACCGACAGTTGGCTCGTGTGGAACATGACCGGCGGCACCAACGGCGGCGTGCACGTCACGGATGTCACCAACGCCTCCCGCACCCTGCTCATGAACATCGAGACGCTCAATTGGAACAAGGACCTCGCGGACGCCATGGACGTCCCCATGTCCATGCTCCCCGAGATCCGTTCCAGCAGTGAGGTCTACGGCAAGGGCCGCTCCCGCGGATTCGTGAGTGGTGTACCCATTGCCGGCATTCTGGGCGACCAGCAGGCCGCCATGTTCGGTCAGACCTGCTTCAAGCCCGGCATGGGTAAGAACACGTACGGCACCGGCAACTTCTTGCTCATGAACGTGGGCGAAGAGCCGGTGCAGTCCGAGAACGGCCTGATCACCACGGTCTGCTATCAGATCGAGGGTGAGAAGCCCGTCTACGCGCTCGAGGGCTCGATTGCCGTGACCGGTTCGCTGGTGCAGTGGGTGCGCGACAACTTGGGTCTGATCAAGGACGCCAAGGAGATCGAGGGACTCGCCAAAGACGTCGAGGACAACGGCGGCGCGTACTTCGTGCCCGCGTTCTCCGGACTCTTCGCCCCGCACTGGCGCCCGGACGCCCGCGGTGCCCTGGTGGGGCTGACCCGCTACGTGCGCAAGGAACACATTGCCCGCGCCGTGCTGGAGGCCACCGCCTACCAGTCCCGCGAGGTGGTCGAGGCCA